>JALUUK010000051.1 GCA_027021395.1 Acidobacteriota bacterium | reverse complement strand
GCCATCTCTCGCCAGCACCGGCAAGTGATACCATATATGTTATCGGGCGTCAAGAGACTTCTACAGGAAATTTTTCTGGATGGACGACTAAGTCCGCCAGCGGGACGCCAACAGCATCAGCGATTTTGTCACACATTGCTAGTGTTGGGCTGACCGTTCCCTTGAGAATCCGGTGGATGTGAACCTGAGAGGTTCCAACACGCGCTGCGATGATCCGTTGGGACAGGTCTTCGCGTTCATCGATCAAGCGGCGCAGGTTGAACCGGAAATTCTCAAGCGACTGCATTTTCATACTCCCATGATAACATAGATTCTGTCGCGCGACAACATCCGACTTCAGCGACAGACGACTCCTGTGAGTCTTCCGATGGGAGTCATTACCGGCCCAAGTTAGCGGTGTTGTTAGCTGTCAAACCCGTGGGGCCGGTCACTTAAAAGCCATCGGAATGCAATCAGCGACGGTCGCCTCGTCAGGACGACACCAGGATTTTCAGTCCTGTGCTCTACCAACTGAGCTACCTGTCCCAATTGTGCATTCCGACACAATTTGAGCGTTTCAATGTGTATTATCGGGGAGAACCCGATCTTTTGCAAGGGCTGACTCGCCGGCATGCGGAACCGGCCCAGACGGAATCGGACCGGCTCCGCAATGCCATCGAGGGTCACGTTTCAGAATTTGGCCTTCCCGCATATCTGGCATCGGTAGGGCCGGATGAGGCCAACTACGTCCGCGAGGAGCCAGATGAACAAAAAAAGACCTCCCGTGAGAATCGTAAGCAAGCATCCCCAAGCGAAGTCAAATGTATGCTTCACGTGCAGCGTGCGTTTTCCGCACTGTTTGCAGTAGCGGCTTGTTTGCTTGATTCCCATTTCGTGACCCTCCGAATCTTAGACGCGTGTAGTGATACCAGAAATATCTTCCACGTGGGCACGCGTCAAGTCCGGGGGGAGGGGGGACAAAAAACTAGAGGCCGGCCTGGCGGGGACCGCATGCCTACCCCGGGGAATTTTTTGTCAGGTTTTTTGGGTGGGGGGGGTTATACCGTATTCTGCAATCAGTCTGCGCTCTAAGGCTCGCAGTCTACGGCTTACGGTGCTCTTGTCGCAGCCGAACGCCACCGCGATTTGCGCGAGTGACCAACCGTGTGCATGCAGCGAGTACGCCGCCATCCACTTCAGTTGGCCAGGCCGCTCGTCCCGGATCCGCTCGACCAGTTCGCCCCACGTCAGCCGAATCCTTGGCAGGAAGACCTTTTCGCCTCGCCTGTTCACTGCGGTCACGCACTAACTCCTTTCCTGAACGTGCAACGCGATCGCCTAATAGTGAGAGGGCGTTGCAACGCTCAGTCCGCGCGGCGGCATGGATGCTGCTCAAGGATGAGGCCGCGCGGATATTCTTGTTCATTCGTTCTAATCAGGGAAGAGCAGATGCGCATCACCCGCGAGCTTCTGGAGCGGGCCAACGACTTGCAGGATCGCAAGAGAGAGCTGGAGAGCATGGCCCGACAAATCGGCTCTGAGCTGGCCGCGATCCTGGATGATCTCACACAGGCACTCATCGACTCCGGCAAGCGGCGCGTTGAGCGCGGTGATTGCTTTGTCGAACTGACGGAAGGTGTGGCCCGTGTGAGCTGGAAGCAAGAGTTCATCCGCATTGCCGGCTCCGAGAAGGCGGCGGAGCTCGTCGCGAATGCGCCGCGGCCGGTCAAGGCGAAAGTCGGGCGGGTGAAGTCGGCTGCACAACTCAAGGCTGCATAGGTGGCAAGGATGCCGCGCGACGAGAACGGATACCTCCTGCTCTCGAAAACCTTCGCGTCGCTGGTCGTCGCCATCGTATCGACCGGCGTCATCGCGCTGACGGCTTGGGCGTGGCGGATCAGTCAGGACGTGAGTGCGATCCGGGTCGAGATTCGCGCGCTGCGGGAACTCCGCGTGACGCAGATCAGCCAGATCAATCGTCGCCTCGATCGGCATGAGCAAATCATCGACGGGCTCGCCAGCCGACTGAATCTCGTCGAGGGTACGGTCCCATGAACGTTGTTGATCTCGCGCGGTTTTCGCGCGCGATCTACGAGTCCGAAGAGTCGTTCCACTGGCAATGCAGCCAGTGGGGTTTCGACGAGGTGCGGTGGATTGAGCGGCGCGGAACGCAGGCGGCCGTGATCCATCGGCCAGGCGCGCCATTCGACTTGTACGCGGTTGTGTTTCGCGGGACGCAGCCGGACGAACTGCAGGATTGGTTGGCCGATCTGCGTGTCAAGAAAGCGTGCGTGCCGTTCGGTCGAGTACATCGCGGGTTCTTGTGGGCGCTGCTGGCCGCGTGGCCTGAGATCGAATCAGCAATCCCGGTGACTGCCGACACACGGATTCACTTCACGGGACACAGTCTCGGCGGCGCACTGGCGACGCTGGCGGCAGCGCTCTTTGTGCACGAGTACGATCAGATTCTGGTTGCCAGTTTGACGACATTCGGCTGTCCGCGCGTCGGCAACGGAACATTTGCGCGATGGCTCGGCCGGCTGATCGGCGATTGGACGGCCCGTTATGTCCACTGTGCGGACCTCGTCCCGCGAGTGCCCCGGATCGGATACCGCCACGTCGGTCGCTGTTTCTACTTCGATCGCCACGGCAACCTCTATCGGCGGCCGGGCTGGCTGTACCGATTCTGTGATCGCGTCCTTCGCCATGCGCAGCATGTGGGCCGGCTGGGAACGCCGGCGATCGCCGATCATTCGATGGACCGCTATCTCGATCTGATCGAGTCCCACTATCGGGAGGCCTGACATGAGGACTCTTGCCCCCCTTCTTCTCTGTGTTGCTGTCTCGCCATTGTTCTCGGCGGAACCTGCGCTGGAGCGCCGAGCCGTCATTTGGACCAGCGGTTGCACGGCCTTCGTGTGCGAGTCGCGGACGTTGGTGACGGCGAAGCATTGCGGCGAGCGTCCAACGCTGGACGTGACCATCGACGGACGGCGGGTCACCGCAGAGCTGACGGTTGTCGGCCAGGGCGAAGATGGCCCGCTTGTCTACCTGCTGCCTGAAGGGAATTGGCCGAGTCTGCCGCTGTCGCCCGTGCTGCCTCAAGTGGGCGATAGCGTCTACACGGTCGGCTATCCCGGCGGCAATTGGGCTCGCATCACCGGACAGCTCATCGGTGGCAACGGTGTGGACAAGAATTACGTCGCGATGCGCATCAATCCCGGTCTGAGCGGCGCACCTCTGCTGAACGCTAAAGGCCAGGTGATCGGCGTCGCGACGGGTGTGGATCGCAATTTGGAAGTGAACCAGAGCGTCTTCGTCGGCTGGCGAGTGACGCAGGACGCGATTCGTCGAGCGCTGCGGAAGACAGGAATCGAACGCGGACCACCCGAGAAGGTCACGCTCGTCGCTTTTGTCGCTGGCGATTTCTTCTGTCCGCCGTGCAAGCAGTTCGAGGCCGATGTGGCAAGCGGCGTCTATCGCGACTACGAGGTGTTGTTCTGCCGCTACTACTCGCGCACGGACACGTGGTCGCCGCCAGAGCTGTATGCCGAGTTTTATCGCGCAGCAAAGCCGAATCTCGGCGAACTGCGCGTTCCCACGTTCTGGATTCGCGGGACGAAGCATTACAAGGTCGGATACAGCGGCCGGTCGGGTGGTTTGTTGCCCTGGATCGGAGGGGCGATCGCCCAAATCGGTGAGCTCTTGATCGGCCGGCCGCGATCCGGCTTTCGCCCACCGACGGACGCCGAGAAGAATCGGCCCGAGCCTCCGCCGTCGCAACCGCCACCGGAGAAGTTGATCCCCATCCCCGACCGAGACTTGAACCCGCCGCCGGTGCCGGAGCGGTATCGGCGGGAAGTCGACGGCAAGATCGCCGGCCTGCAATCCAGAATCGATGCACTGCGCGCGAAGATCGAAAAGCTCGTCGCCGATGCGAGGGATGCCATCCAGCTCGGCAAGGATTTCCAGAACGCCGGCCTGATCGGCAAAGTCGCCCGGATCAAGAAGCTGATGGCGACGAAAGACGAGTTGATTCAGGAAGTCCAATCCGTGCGCGACGACGTGGAGGACCTGAAAAGCGACGTAACCGCCGATCCGGCCGCGTACCTGTGGGGACTGATCGGAATTCTGACCGGCCTCGTTCGCCGGAGATTGGAATCGCAGGGATGATCATAGTCGCTTGTGTTCTGGCCCTCGCGACAACTTGGCTTCTCCTGGCCGTCATCGGTTGGATTCACCGCGAAGCGAGCGCGGCGAAGGAGAAAGCGCACTGTGCAGACGCCTGTATGGGTCGCCTTGAGCTCCGTGTTGCTCGCCTTGAGAGCGAGGTTTCGCAGCTCAGAGCCAAACTACGAGACATGGAAGAGGCCCCCAAATGCGAAGGATGTGATCGATGACTTCAATTCTGTCAGTTCTCGCCGGCGTGGCTCTGTTTGCCGTCTCGCATATCGGCGGCGAGTTCGTCGGCACGGTCCTGGCGAAGTTTGGTCTGGCCGGTTTCGGCGGCAAAGCGGCTCGGGCGATTCGTGTCGGCCGCGCACTGGCGAAGCTGGTCAAGGCAACGCGTGGAACCGATCGCCACCAGGCCGCGCGCGAGGAGCTATTGAGGTGGCTTGAGGAACATGATCCGAACCGCGAGACGCCGATTGCGAAGGTGCTCGAAGATGGCACGGAAGCCGCCCCGCCGGCGAAAGTCCAGCGACGCAGCAAGCGAAAGGCCGCGTGATCGCCGGCCGAGCGCCGCGCGGCGCGGGTACGGCCGGCGTTGGCGGCGCTACCGCCGGGCGTTTTTGGCCGAGCATCCGTTGTGCCGCGAATGCTCACGCCACGGAATCACGCGGCTCGCGACCGATGTGGATCACATCCGGCCGGTGAGCGGTCCGGACGATCCCGACTTTTGGAATCCGAGCAATCACCAAGCTCTGTGTCATTCGTGCCACAGCAAGAAAACACGACGCGAGCAGACTGATGGGACAACGCGGGCCCGCACGAAAAAGCACCAAGGCGAAAAAGCAGACCAAGACTAAGCGGAAGGACCGCCGATCGGTCGCCGAATCGGTTCCGGCCGGCGTGCCGGCGCCGCCGGATTGGCTGGGCGAGCTGGCCCGGCAGGAGTGGGTACGGTGCGCGACGGAACTGGTCAAGCACGGTCTGATCGCCGAGATCGATCGCACGACCTTTGCTGCCTATTGCCAGGCCTGGGAAGAGTTCCGCCAGGCGTACGACGTGGTGCAGAAGGAAGGCTACACGACGGTGACCGACAAAGGAAACGTGATCCAGCATCCCGCCGTCGGCGTCCTGCATCGGGCGCAGGATACGCTCTTACGCCTGGGGCGGCAATTCGGACTGACGCCGATGGCCCGAGCGTCGATCGGCACGACCGAGAAAGAGGACGACGATGATCCTCTCAGCGAGCTCACCGCGAAAAGGGCCGGATAGGTACATCGTTTGGACCTGCAGCCGCTGCGGCCGTTCGTGGCGCGAGCCCTTGCCGAGGCTGGACGAGACGATCGGCCCCGACGCTGTAGGCACCACGATCTGCGACGATTGTTTGGATGAGATCGAAAAGGCGGTCCGCGAGCACATCGATAGCTGGTGGCACTGTGGGCAAGCGAAGAAACCGTCATGAACGAGACGTGCAGCAATACATCGACGGAGTGCTCAGCGGCGACATCCTGGCCGGCCGTCTGGTTCGTCTCGCCGTCCTGCGCCACGTCGTGGACCTTGACCGAGCCGGCCGGCGAGGATTCGTCTTCGATCCCCAGCCGGCAATCGAAGCGATCGAATTCATCGAGCGATGCTGCCGGCATTCGGTCGGCGAGTTCGCCGGACAGCCCTTCCTCTTGAGTCCCTGGCAGAAGTTCGTTGTCTGGAGCCTATTCGGTTGGCGAAGGAAAGAGAACAACGTGCGACGCTTCCGTAAAGCCTTGATCGAGATCGCGCGCAAGAACGGCAAGAGCACGTTCAGTGCCGCCTTGGCGCTGCTGCTCTTGGTCTTTGACCGGCCCGTCGAACCGGGCGCGGAAATCTACTGTGTGGCCACCAAAGAGAAGCAGGCGCAGATCGTGCACCGCGAAGCGAAGCGGATGGTGCAACGCTCGCCGGCTCTCAGACGCCGGCTGCGGGTGCTCCAGAAGTCGATTACCTATCCGCAGCTCGATAGCTTCTTTCAGCCGTTGGGCTCTGATTCGGATAGCACCGACGGGCTCAACACTCACGCGGTCGTGATGGACGAACTCCATGCCTGGCAGCCGCGCCATCGGGGGCTGTACGAGAAGCTGACGACCGCCGGCGGTGCGAGACAGCAGCCCCTGGTGATTGCGATTACTACCGCCGGCGACGATCGATCAATCATCTACGAGGAAGAACGCGACCTGGCGGTGCGCGTGCTCGAATCAGTCGTCACCGGCGAAATCGTCAGCGACATCCATTTTGCGTACATCGCATCGATCGATTACCCGGGCGATCAACCCTGCTGGGAGTGCGTCAAGCGCCGCGTGCTGAAGAAGCGGCGCGTCAGACGCTGCCGGGCCTGCAAAGGCAAAGAGCTCGTTCCGCCCGACGACCCGTTCGACGAGAGCGTCTGGCCGAAAGCCAACCCGAACCTCGGGATCAGCGTCTCACTGGAATATCTCCGCGAGCAGGCGAACGAGGCCAAGCAGAAGCCGACGGCGCTCAATAGCTTCCTGCGCTATCACTGCAACGTCCGCGTGACCAGTACGGAGAAGGCCATCCGGCCGGAACTCTGGGCTGCGGCCGCTGGCGAACTCACCGACCCTCCCGACGTGCCGGCGTGCGGCGCTTGGGACCTCGGCCGCAGCGACGACTGGTCGGCGATCGCCCTGGTCTGGCCGTTTTACGACGAGGATGGCGAAATCGACCGCTACGAAATCCGCACCTGGTCGTTCACGTGCGAGGCCCGGGCCGAGGAACTCTGCAACGCCCGCGTGCAGCAGTGGATCGATGCCGGGCTGTTAGAGGTCCACTGGGGAGACCAGGTCGATTTCGGTGCAATCCGCGACAAGATTCTTGAGCTCAACGAACGGTACCAAGTCGCATCCTGGGCCTACGATCCCACGTTCAGCCAGCAGCTCGCGCAGGAGCTGCTGAATGAGCACGGACTGAACGTGTTCAAGTTCACGCAGGCCGCGAAGTTCTACAACGAACCGATCCGCACGTTCCTGCGGTGCCTGGCCCGAAAGCAAATCCGCCACGACGGCGATCCGGTCTTGGCCTGGCAGGCCGGCAACTTGACGATCCGCCGCAACTGGCGCGACGAATGGATGCCCGACAAAGTCGCCAGCGACGGAAAGATCGACGCCATGGTCGCCGTGCTGATGGCCTTCAGCGAGTGCCTGTTCCAGGAGCACCAGGCAGAGCGATCGGTCTACGAAGAGCGAGGAATCCGCACCCTGTAGGGTGGGCACCGCCCACCAAAAGGATGGGCACCGCCCACCAAAAGCGCAACAGGAGCCGACGATGGGCGTATTGGACCGCGTACGATTGGCCTTCCGCGTCTTGACCCGACGCAATTTGGAGAACCCACGCTATTCGATCGACGACCCGGCGCTTTGGGACATCCTCGATGCCGAGCCCTCTGCGTCGGGCGTGCGAGTCAACCAAACCACTTCCCTCAAGGTGCATCCTGTCTTTCGGGCCGTGTCGCTGATCAGCGGCTACGTCGCCAAGCTGCCGCTGCAGGTGATCGACCGCGATACGCGCGAAGTCGTCGAAGATCACCCCGCCCACTTCCTCGTGCGACACAAGGCGAATACCGACATGACGGCCTATCACTTGAAGCGGGCCGTACAACTGCAAGCGTTGCTCTATGGTGACGGCTTCGCCTATGTGATGCGACGGGGCGACGGCCGGCCTCTGGAGGTGATTCCCCTTTCGAGCGACAGAACCTTTCCCGTCCGCGAAAACGGTCGACTGCTCTACGTCACGATCGTCGGCCGGCCGCTGGAAGAAGGCGGCGAGCCAGTCAAGCTCCTGCCCGAAAACGTGATTCACGTGCGCGGCCCGTCCCTCGACGGACTACTCGGGCTGGACACGATCCGCCTGGCTGCGGACGACATCGGCCTGGCCCGGGCCAACACTATCTACGCCGGCCGCTTCTTCCGCCAGGCCGCAACGCCCAAGGTCGTGATCCTGCACCCGGCGAAGCTCAGCGACGAGGCCTTTGCGCGGTTGAAGAAGAGTTGGGAATCGATGCATACCGGGCTCGAAAACGCGCACAAGACCGCCATCCTGGAAGAAGGCGCCCAGATTCAGCCGCTCTCGCTCAAGCCGGAAGAAACGCAGCTCGTAGAGAACCGCAAGTTCGACCTGGTCGCCATTGCCAACTGGTTCGGCGTGCCGGTGCACAAGGTCGGCGGCGAAGGGCGGACGAGCTATGCCAGCCTGGAGCAGGAGAACCAGGCGTTCTTGGACGATTGCCTTGACCCGTGGCTCGTGTGCTGGGAGACGGAGTGCTGGGACAAACTCCTGACCGAGCGGGAGAAACGCGAGCAGCGGTTGATCTTCGAGTTCAAGCGGCAGGCGATGCTGCGCTCCGACGATTCGCGCCGAGCGGCCTTCTATCGATCCGCTCTGGCCGGTGTGCCCTGGATGCATCCCGATGAGGTCCGCCGGCTGGAGAACCTGCCGCCGCGCGACGATCTGCCGATGCCGCTCAACGTCGACGCCGGGCAGAATCAGTCGGCCGCGTCGCTGGACGACGCCCACCGGCGCATTGTCGTCGCCACGGTCGCCCGCATGGCCAAGCGATTACGACTGCAACTGGAGCGGCTCTCGGAATCCCCCGACCAGCGAACGCTCGATCGCATCTGGGACGAACACTGGCCGGTGGTGAGCGAGGCGCTTGAACCGATCAACGTGCTGCTCGGTGCCGACGCCATTGCCTTTCTGCGCGAGCAGTTCTACGACGGATTGCTGTTACTTGCCGACCCCAACCAGATAGGAGAACAAGCATGGAAGCACCGGAAAACCTCTTCAAGCGACTGACGGACGGCTGGATCGCCCTGGAACAGCGTGACGCGCAATCGCCCGTCATCGAAGGGTACGGAGCCGTCTTTTACCGAGAAGGCGACGCGGGGACGGAGTACGACGTATTTGGCGACGGATCGCTGGTCGAGCGGATCATGCCCGGAGCCTTTGACCGGGCCGTGCGCGAGGATGACGTGCGCAGCTTCTTCAACCACGATCCGAATTTGATCCTCGGTCGCCGGCGCCCGGGTGCGGAAGATAATACTCTGGAAATTTCCACCAACGAGCGAGGGCTGTTCTACCGCGTTACGCCGCCGGCGACGCGACAGGACGTGATCGAGGCCGTCGCGCGGGGCGACGTGAACGGCAGCTCGTTCATGTTCGTCCCGCAGCGCGTCACCTGGATCGAAGAAGAGGATCGCTGGATTCGCCAGATCGAGCAGGTCCAGCTCTGGGAAGTCGGCCCGGTCGCCTTCCCGGCGTACGAGGCGACCAGCTCGGAGCTCCGCCAGGCATACGCCGAGCAAATCCGGGCGGAATTTGAGCGTATCCGGTCAGAACGCCAGCGCCGTCGCGAGTCGCTGCGTCGCCGCGTCGCCGCTCGCTTGCGCGCGATCGAGGTCGCGGAAGGCTGATACACCCCGCCGGAAATCGCCTTTCCGGCCCAACGCCGGCGCATCGCCGGCGTTCTCTTTGCGCCGGCCCTGCAACGCAATCTCCCTATAGTGAGAGGTGCCCAGTCGCCTCACGCTTACGCCTCTGCCCAGTCAGTGGCTCCAGGGATCGACCGTCTGGTGAGGTCGATCGCAACGGATTGACGGCAATTCACGGACGAAAGGAGCCACCATGCCCACCGCCAAAGAGCTGCGCGAGAAGCGCGCGGAAGTCGCCAAACGGATTCAAGAGCTGGCCGATCTGGCCAACGACGAGAAGCGAGATTGGACCGCCGAGGACGAGCAGGAGTGGCAACGCGTCAACGAGGAGTACGACGCGCTGACCAAGCGGATCGAACGGCAGGAACGGGCCGAGCGGGTCGCGGCCGATCAGGACGAGCCGGTCGGCGATCGGCGGATCGGCCGGGACGATTTTCAGGAGCCGCAACGGCCTGAGCGGCAAGACCAGACGCCGCAGGTTACGGAACGACACCGCGCCTTGGCCTTTCAGGCCTGGTGCCGGCACCAGTCTGGGTTGCCCGTCACCGACGAGCAAGCGGAAGCCTGCCGCCTGGTCGGATTGAATCCCGCCCAGTCGCACCTCGACGTGCGTCTGGCGCCGACCGAAGCCGTCGAGGAAATGGCGGAAATCTTCCGCACCCGTCACCCGGACGCCGTCCGCCGCGAGCTCGAACGCCGCGACTTGTCCGTCGGCACGAACGCTTCCGGCGGATACACGATTCCCGAGGGATTCGTCCGGTCGTTAGAGCACAACATGCTCGCCTACGGCGGCATGCTGCAAGTGGCCTCGATCCTGCGGACGAGCTCGGGCAACGACCTGCACTGGCCGACCGTCGACGACACGGCCAACGAGGCCGTCGTCCTGGCCGAAGCGACACAAGTCGCAGCGGCGGACCCGACCTTCAGCGAGGTGATCTTCAAGGCCTACAAGCTCACCTCGAAGATGGTCAAGATCAGCGCTGAATTGCTCGAAGACTCCGCGTTCGACCTGGCGGCCGAACTCGGACGGATGCTCGGCGAGCGGCTTGGTCGTGGCCAGAACAGCTACTACACGACCGGCACCGGCACCGGTCAGCCGACGGGCGTGCTGAACGCTGCCTCGCTCGGCGTCACCGCTGCCAGCGGAACGGCGATCACGGCCGACGAGCTGCTCGACCTGATCCACAGCATCGACCCGGCCTATCGGACCGATGCCCGGTTCATGCTGCATGACCAGACGCTGCTGGCCGTCCGGAAGCTGAAGGACAATAACGGGCAGTACATCTGGAACACGTCCGTCGCAGCCGGCGAACCGGATCGCATCTTCGGGTTCCCGTACACGGTCAACCAGAAGATGCCGACGATCGCCCTCAGTGCGAAGACCGTCCTGTTCGGCCAGTTCCGGCAGTACAAGGTCCGCCAAGTCAATCGGATCCGGTTGTACCGGCTCACCGAACGCTACCGCGACTACGACCAGGAAGGCTTCGTCGCCTTCATGCGAGTCGATGGCAACCTGCTGGACGCCGGCACCGACCCGATCAAGTACCTGCAACAGGCGGCCGCGTAATCGGACCACCGTCTTCCTCCTGATCCGGCCCGGCCGGCTTCGAGCCGGCCGGGCGCCTCCCTAATAAGGACAGAGTGATGAGCAAGAAGGTGCGAATCCGGCTGACGCACATCTGCAATGTGCCGGGCTGCGAAGGCTATCCGGGTGCGGTAGTCGAGGCTCCTGCCGACAAGGCCGAGTGGTTGATCGAGATTGGCGGAGCGGTAGCGGTCGATGATGCACCGCAACCGTCCGCCGAGGAGGCTCCCGATGAAACCCTTGCCGCAGACAGCGAGCAAGCCGCTCCCACAGACAGCGGCGAAGCCGAAGCCCGTCCCAAGCGCCGAAGTCGCAAGAAGCGAAAAGCGAAGACTGACCAGTAAACCGCCAGCCAAGTGAGAGACGCATGCTGACGCTGGTCACACCACCGGTCCGCGAGCCGATCTCGACGGCCGAAGCCTTCACGCACCTGCGCGCCGAGCCAATCGTCAACGTCGACACCGGACACGACGCCCAGGGCGGAGACTTCGCCAATACGACCGATCCGCTGACCGTCACGGGCGCCAAGACGAATTACCCCAGCGCCCAGTTCCTGCCCGGCCGGCTGTACAAGCTGGACAGTGAGCTGCTGGAGGTGACCGCCGTCAGCGGCAACGACGTAACGTTCGCGCGCGGCGTCTGCGATACGACGCCGGCCAGCCACGCCGACGGGACCGATCTGTATCGGTTCATGGACGCCGACGACGAGGTACGCCGGTTGGTCGTGGCCGCCCGCCAGACGGTGGAGCGGTGGTGCTGGCGATCGCTGCTGACGCAGACCTGGCGGCTGACCTTGGATCGGTTCCCCCCGATCGACTCGGCCGTCAATGCCGGCGAGGAGCTTCAGACGATTTTCCTGCCCCGGCCGCCGGTCCAATCGGTGTCGAGCGTTGTCTACGTCGACCCCGACGGAAACCAACAGACGCTCGACCCGAGCAAGTATCAACTGGAATTGGCCAGCGAGCCGGCTCGACTGCGACCGGCGTACGCCGAGAGCTGGCCATCGACGCGGCCGGTCCCCGGCGCCGTGCAGGTGACTTACGTGGCGGGTTATGGCGACGATCCTTCCGACGTGCCGGAGACAATCCGACAGGCGATCAAGTTGATGACTGGCGAGCTGTACTGGAACCGCGAGGTGATGCAGACGATCCAGGTTCGCGAGGCGCCGATCGGCATCAAGGCGCTGCTGGACGTAGCGCGTGATGAGCGAGTCTTGGCCTTCCTGTGATCCGTCTGATGCGGCGGATCAAAGGAGACAAAGATGCCGCAACCGGGAACACCACTGTTGGGCAGCGGCCGGCTGAGCCGGCGGGTCGTCGTCGAGCGCGACACCGGCGCGACGACGCCGGACAGCTACGGCAACCTGGTACCGGACTATCAGCCGTTCATCACGCGCTGGGCCCGGGTGGAATACCTTGGCGGCAGCGAGCAAGTCGTCAACAACCAGGTCGTTGCCGAACGCAAGCACAAGATCACGTTGCACGACGACGCCTACACGCGTCAGATCACGCCCGAAATGCGGATCCGCCTCGACGGTCGCACGCTGAATATCGTCGCCGTGGACCGGATCCCGGAACAACAGACGGTCGTGATTCACACGCGGGAAATCGTCCAAGGGGCCAACTGATGGCGAAAGCGATGGCGGTGAAAATCGAGGTCGACGGGCTCAAGCCCCTCTTGAAGCGGCTGAAGAAGCTGCCGGACAAAATCCGGCTACGCCCGGTCCGCGCAGCCGCCAACTACGCCATGACCCCAATCCTGAAAGACGCCCGCCGGCGGGTTCCCCTCGGCGAGGGCCTGCGGCCAACTGGCCAGGAGCGTCCGCACTTGCGAGACACGCTGATCAAGAAGGTCAAAACTTATCGGTCCAGCGGAACGATTGTCGCCATCGTCGGCCATGACTACCGCAAGACGCCCCATGCCCATCTGGTTCATTTTGGCACGCGGCCTCACACGATCGCCGGCAATCCGCGATTGGCGATCGGCGGAGTCGTGATCGGCGGAGCGATCCGTCACCCCGGCGCCCGGGCGCAGCCCTATTTGACCGATGCGCTGAGAGCAAACGAAAGCAAGGTTCAAAAGCGGTTTCGGGAGAAGCTCGCGCGGGACATCGAAAAGCAGATCAAGCGGTTGCGAGCGAAGAAGTGACCACGACCAAGACGCTGGAAGAAGGACTGGTCGCCTACCTGCTGAGCCAGGCCGACATCGCGGCCGTGGTCAGCGACCGAGTGCGCACCGGCGTGGCGAGACAAAACGAGCAGCGGCCATTCCTGGTCGTCGGTCCGCCTACGATTGAGCCGCAATACACGGCGGCCGGCGGAGCCGGCCTGGCCGAAAGCCGCATTGAGGTGCACTGCGAAGCCGCCTCGTACCGCGAGGCGCGGGAGCTAGCGGAATTGATCCGCAAGAAGTTCAAGGACGGATTTCAAGGGAACATGGAAGGCGTGGAAGTGCGGGCTCTGTACGCCACCGTCCGCGGCAACACGCCCCGCGTCGTGAGCGGAGACCAGGAGGGATTCCGCTCGGTGACGGTCGAATTACAGGTGTTTCACGAGGAGCCACCATGAGCGCGGGCGATGTCATCGAGGTCGAAATCGAAAGCGAGTCCGGTTCGATCGTACCGATCCGCTGCCGGCGAATCGTTTCGATCGCCGGTCGCCCTTACGAGGAACCGGTCGATTCGCGCGAGCTGGACGCGACGTTGAACCATCTGGCCGGCCGAATCGAAGCTCTGGAACGGATTCTGGCCGAAGCGATCCAAGGAAAGGACTGATCCATGGCAGGCGATACGTTTTTCGGTGGGTCGATCACGCTGGGAACGACCGGCGAAAACTTCAGGATTCTGGAAGGCGACCGTTCCGGAATGGCTGTCGAAGACATCGACGTGTCTCACGGCAGCATCACGGACGGTTTCAAAGAGTACATTCCGTCTGACCTGGTCGAGGGCGGCGAGTACAGTTTCACGGTACTGCACGATCCCGACGTGGACGAGACGAACTTCGTCGGCGTGCTGCAGACGATCACGATCACGTATCCCTTGCCGGCCGGAAAGACCACCCCGGCGAAAAGGCAATTCCAGGGCTACATCAAGGACTACGGTGAGGCGTTGCCAATCGACGACAAGATGACCGCCGAGATCACGGTCAAAGTCGCCGGTAAGGTGACCGTCACGCCGTCGGCGTAATCTGACAGGAGCCTTGCGATGCAAGCCGTCAAGCTCACCGAGAACACCGGCAAGCACAAGGCCGGTGAAGTCATCACGGTGACCGAAGAAAACCTCTATTGGTGTCACGCGATGATCGTGCGAGGAAAGGCAGTCCCCTATGAGCGAGCTGAAAAACAGGATCCTCAGCCGAAGAGACCTCGAGCGCGTACCCGTTGACGTGCCGGGATGGCCGCCCGGATTGCATGTGCGGCTGATGACCGGTCGCGAGCGGGATCGGGCAACCCGCGTCTGCGAGAGCGACCGTCCCGACAGCGAGAAAATGGCCTACGTGATTGCGACCTGTTTGGTCGATCCGGAAGGCGTGAACTTGTTCGACCCGGAGAATCCAGAAGACTTGGCCGCGCTGCTCGACACCAGCTTCCGCACCCTCAAGATTCTGTGGGATGCGATCGTCGAGCATAACAAGCTGGATCAGTCCAAAGAGGGCTTGGCAAAAAACTGACTGAGGATGAGGACGAACAGTTCTGGCACTTCCTCTGCCGGACCGTCCTTCACTGTTCCGTCGCCGAAGCAAAAGAGCGGCTCACATGGCGCGAATTCCGTCAGTGGGCCGCGTACTACCAGATCGCACCCTGGGGCGATGACTGGCAGCAGACGGCCATCCTGGCCGCACTGATGCGCAACGCGTGGTACAAGGGGCGGCCGGTTTCTCCAGAGATGTTCATTCCTGGACGCTCCGAGTTCAACGAGTTGGAACGCCGCCGGCGACTCGTCAAACGGCTGGAAGAGTACGATAAGGAGCAAAGGCTGCGACATGGCCACGATCGGACGGATCGCCGTTGACTTCACCGTCCTGACGAAGGGCGTCGCCACCGGTCTGCAGTCGGTGACCAGTCAGATCGCCAAGACAGGCAAGCGGATCACTTCCCTGGGCGGACGGATCGGCGCCGGCTTTGCGCGCGGTACGGTCGCGATCGGGAAATTCGCCGCCGCCGGCACGGCGCTGGCCGGCGGCGCTCTGGTCGCCGGACTATCCGTCGCCACAAAGTCGGCCTTTGCCACGATGGACGCGATCGGAAAACTCTCCGATCGGACGGGCTTTGCCACCGAGGACCTGGTCGCTCTTGGATTCGCGGCCGAGCAAACCGGCGTCACTCAAGAGGCCATGGCGAAGGGCCTTGAGATGTTCACTCGCCGGCTCGGCGAAGCCAAACAGGGCAGCGGAGAAGCCGTGCAAGCGCTCGAGTCGCTCGGTCTCTCCGCCGAAAAACTGGCCAATGTCGACCCGGGACAAGCGCTGCGGCTCGTAGCCGACCAGATCGCCCAGATCCCTACGCAAGCCGAAAAGGCAGCCGTTGCAGCGGACTTGTTCGGCCGCAGCGGTGTACAGCTCGTGAATTTGCTTCAGGGCGGAGCGCCGGCGATCAACGCTTTCCGCGCCGAAGCCGAACAACTCGGTCTCACCTTCAGCCGGATGGACGCGTCGAAGGTTGAGGCCGCCAACGATGCAATGAACCGCGTCCGACGAGCGATCGGAGCAGCCGGCCAACAGATCGCGGTGGCCATCGCCCCGGCGATCGAAGGTGTCGCGAATTGGCTCGTGCAATTTGCGCCGCAGATCAAGACTTTTGGCCAAGGCTTCATGGACGCCTTCATCGGCATTGGTGCGACCATTCGCGCGACCTTCGCGGCCGGCCGCGTGATCATGGACAACTTCGGCAAGTTCGTCTTTGGCATCGGCCAGAATATCTTCGCCACTTTCAAAGCAACATGGTCGGCCGTCGTGGCCGGTGCAATCAGTGTCTACAACAACGCCGGCCGCGTCTTCAAAGACCTGGGCGCCGTCGTGATCAGTTTCGCCAAGGCAACGTGGGAAGCGCTCAAAGCGGCATTCTCACTGGAAAATCCGATCAAGGCCTTTCGAGAGACCTTCGCTCAAGAGTTCTCGGAGCGATCGACAGGTGGACTCGCGCAAGTCGGCGAGGACATGGCCAAGGCGTTCGCTGACACTTACCGCGCGAACGCCAGCGATGCGGCCGCCGACGTGGCCCAGCAGGCGAAGGACGCCTTCGCGAAAACGTTTACCGATACGGTAAACGCTTTCGACCGTAAGGCGAAAAACATCGACCTGAAACCGATCGAAGGCCCGCAAGTCAATCCGCAAGACGTGGCCCTGCAAGACCAGAAGCCGGTGGAGAAAATCAAACAGTCGCTGAAAGCGGTCACGCGTGGATCGTCCGAAGCCATTCAGGCCATTGCCGCCATCCTGCGCGGACCGACCAAGAACGACCCGCAGGAAAAGCTGCTCCGCGCGACGCAAGAACAGCTCGCAGCGATACGAGAACAGACTGCCGTACTGCGGAAACGGCTCGATCTCAAACCGGCGTAATCGTGGCGAGTGAACGGTGATCAAGGATGATCGTCAGGGTCAACGAAATCTGGAGCGGTGAAACGGCAGAGCGGGCGGCCGACGGGCCGCGCGAGTACACGCGCATCTTCCGCGTCGTGACGGACGATCCATCCCACCGGATGCACGAGATTCTCTGGGATCACCGCATTCCGCAAATTTTCGCTGATAAGTACCCCGACGATCCCGAAGCCATCTGCGTCAAGACAACCGCCAGCCGTGTTGATGCGACGCGGCTCGTCTGGATCGTCAACGCCGACTACACCACTTGGCACCCCGGCGACGAGAACCCGCTGGCCCGGCCGGCGAAGATCGTCTTCAAGTCGCAGCAGTACACGAAGCCCGTGCTGACCGACATCGAGGACCGGCCCATCGTCAATGTGCTGGGCGATGCCATCCCGGGCGTCGAAATTGACGATACCCGTTGGGTCATCGAGATCACCAAGAACGTGTCCCCCCGTCTGCCGCGTTGGATTCTCACCTACAACAACGCCATCAACGATGGGCCCGTCCGAATCGCTGGCTTGGAGTTCCCCAAGTACACGCTGAAGCTCCAGGAACTTCAGATTCCGTTCGACATTAAGCGAGGCGGACCGGACGGCGACATCGAATACATCGAGATCAGCTTCAGCCTGCACTACCGGCGTGAGACCTGGCTGGTCGACGTGGCCAATCAGGGCTTCCATCACCACCGCGTCGTGCTCAGGCGGCCGCAGAGCAATTGGACCGGCAATCAGACCGCTACCGCCGGAACGCTTCTGTCGGTCAACAAAGAGCCGATCTTGTTGGGCGATCCGCCGTCGAAGACCAGTGAGCCGCAATGGCTCGACGAGAACGGCTTCCTGATTGAGTCGCTGGAAGACACCGAGCCGGTGATTCTAGAGCCGCCGCTGGAGCCGAAGCCGCTGGACAATGTCGACGAGAAGGGAAATCCAGTCGTGCGGGAAAAGAAACCGCACTTCATCCGGTACCACGTTTACAGGGAAAAAGACTTCTCGGTCTTGCCGCTGTCATAGGTGATGCCATGACGAAGAACGTTTTTCGTGGAGACGCGCCCGAACAGAAGCACATTCTGCTGGTGAGCTTCGATACCGCACAACCGGACCCGGACGAAGGCTACCAGCTCCGCGTCAACAACAAGGTGTTCCAGGTCGCCGCCAACGCGTCCAGCCCGGCCCAAGCGATCGTCGATCTGCTGACACAATCGACGGCACCGGAGCTGAAAGAGTTCTCGGCCGAGGTCGTCGACACGTACAACGTGCGCCTGACCGGAGTGAAAGCCGGCGTACCGTTCACGGTCGCCGTGAAACCGGCCCCGCAAATCATCACGGAGCTGAAAGTCGAGAACGATCCGACAAGTGGCCAGTTCGAGCTGTTCGTGAACGGCGAATCGATCGGAACGTTCGACGTGAGCACGGTCACCGCCTCGGAACTCCAGCGAGCCATCGAGGAGCTCTACGATCCGACGGAGAATGCCGAGATCAGCGTGACGCAGACCGGCCCGCTCACCTGGCGGGTTGT
>JALUUK010000050.1 GCA_027021395.1 Acidobacteriota bacterium | reverse complement strand
AGTTTCGCGAGGCGCTTTCGGAGACGGCGCCCCGCTACGACATCGCGTTCATCGAAGGGAGCATCCATCGGGAACAAGACATGGAGCGCTTGCGCGATATCAGAGAGCGCGCGAGGTATCTCGTCGCGCTCGGTGCGTGTGCCGACATGGGGAATGTCCAGGCGCGGTCGAACTTTCTCGCTCCTGCCGAAAACTACGAATATGTTTATGGTGAAGCCGCGCGAAATCGCGTGCAGGTCGATCCGGAGCACTGGTCGCTGTGGAGTCATACGCGTGTCCGGTCGATCGGCCAAGTCGTGAAGGTGGACTTCGTTCTGCGAGGATGTCCCATCGATCCGAACGAGTTCCTACATCTAGTGAAGTCGCTCGTTCGTGGGACGGTGCCGGAAGAAAAGGTGCAGGCCGTTTGCGTCGAGTGCAAGAAAAACGAAAACGAGTGCGCTTTCGATCGTGGAGAGACTTGCATGGGGCCGATCGTATACGGTGGATGCGATGCGGTATGCATCAATCAAGGGCATGTGTGTGACGGTTGCCGGGGTATCCTTCCCTTTGCCAATCTTGCGGCTCACCGGCAGGTGATGCGCGAAAACGGTGTCGAAGACGGGGATATCGACAGCCGCTACCGACTGTTCTGCGGAATCGATAGCCGTACCCGGGGGGCCGGGCCGCGATGAGTGACGAGAGAAAGAGCTACTCGATCGATATCGAGCACGTTACACGCGTCGAAGGCCACGGCCGTATCAAGATCGATACCAACAAGGGCGAAGTCGAAGAGATCAAGCTTTGCATTACGGAGGCGAATCGTTTTTTCGAAAGTTTCGTACGCGGAATGAAGCCGCACGAAATTCCGTGGATCGTCAGTCGGATCTGCGGTATTTGCTGTGTCGGCCACCAACTGAGCGCGACGAAGGCCGTCGAAGCATCGCAAGGAATTCATCCGAGTTCGCAGACGATCTTGCTGCGAAAGCTGCTGAACGAATCGCAGTTTCTTCAAAGTCATGTGCTGCATGTCTACTTCTTGGCCGTGCCGGACTTCGTCGGTGTCAAGAGCGTGCTTCCTCTAGCCAAGAGTCATCCGGAAATCGTCACGCGAGCCCTGCGACTGAAGAAGCTCGCCAACGATTTTACGGCGGTCTTCGGGGGGCGAACCCTTCATCCGATGTCCAATTCGATCAAGGGATGGCGGAAGATTCCCGACCTCGATGCCGTCGAGTCCATTCGTACGAGGCTTCGGCAGGCAAAGGATGATCTCGCAGAGACGATCGCCGTTGCGAAGGGGCTGAAGATTCCCGACTTCGAGCGCGAGACGGAGTATGTGTCTCTGAAGAAGCCGGGCGAGTATGCGCTCTACGACGGAATGATCTACAGCTCGGATACCGGCGAGTCGGTGGATGAGCAGGACTACCGCAGGGTCACCAATGAGTTCACGGTGGCGCATTCCACCTCGAAATGGTCGAGGTGGAATCGAGAGTCCTACGCGGTGGGCGCGCTCGCCCGAGTCAACAACAGCTACGAAGAGCTCATGCCGCAGGCGAAGGAAGCGGCGGAGGAGTTGGGTCTTCGCGTTCCGTGTCACAATCCCTATATGAACAACATCGCGCAGGTGGTCGAGATCGTTCATTGCGCGCACAACAGCTTGCGCATGATGGAAGACATTCTGAACGGGGGGCTGTCGGAAGAGGAGATTTCCTACAGGCCGCGGGCAGGATCGGGGTCGGGTGCGGTCGAAGTGCCACGAGGAGTGCTCTTTCACCACTACAGCTTCGATGCCGAGGGGAAGTGCGATGGAGCAGATGCCGTCATTCCAACCAGCCAGAACATCAACAATATCGAGCAGGATATGAAGGCGTTCGTGCCGAAAATGCTCGGCTCGATGAGTGAAGACGAATTAGCGCTGCATATGGAGATGCTGCTGAGGGCATACGATCCTTGCATTTCGTGTTCCGTGCACATGTTGGATGTCGAGTTCACCAAACCCGACCTGAGCGATGAATGAGATTTTGCATGGGGTCTTGCGTTTTCAACGCCGGCTTCTCGCCGGGAATCGTTACTCGCGCCTTCCATGCCTCTAAACGTCATCGGGATTGGATCGCGGTTTTCCGGCGATGATGAGATCGGCCTCTTGCTGGTCGAAGCGATCGGAGAGGAAAACTTGGCCGGCGTTCGCGCAGAGCTTTGGCCCGGCGAAGATGCGGCCGGCATCGCTGGGAGACTGCTCGAAGTCGAGGATCCGATCTTGCTCGTAGATTGCGCGGATATGGGAGTCGATGCGGGGCAGATGCGCTGCTTTACCCTGGAGCGAGTACGGCTGGGTTTGCACGACAGTGGCGTTTCTACGCACGGTTTAGGGCTGGCGGATGCTGTGGAACTCGCTCGAATTCTCGGGTTCGCGCAACCGATCCACATTATCGGAATCCAGCCCTACGACCTCAGTCCGGCAGACGGCATTTCGTCGGCGATGGCGCAACGCTTCGGTACGCTCTTCCAAGAGGTGCTGCAGGAAGTGCTGACATTGGCAGAGACGCTATGAGTCGCCGGGGAATACAGGTGACGGTGGACATCCAAGGGGTCGTCCAGGGCGTCGGATTTCGGCCGACCGTAAAACGCCTAGCCGATCGCGCCTCGCTCGCCGGGTGGGTGCAGAACCGTTCGCAAAGTGTGCGCCTCGTCATCGAAGGAAGGGCGAGGGAGGTCGAGCAATTTCTAGCGGAGCTTCCTACAAAGCTGCCGTCCGTTGCGCGCATCGATGAAACGCGCCGCTTGGAGCAGCGTACGGTTGAGGTCGGTGAGGGAGCGCGTTTTCTGATTCGCGAGAGTGTCGCTACGGGTGGTCATTCCGAGTTGTTGCCTCCGGATCTGGCGGGATGTTCGGCTTGCCTGGCGGAGGTCATGGATCCGCAGGAGCGACGCTACGGCTATCCGTTTACCACGTGTACGGACTGCGGCCCGCGCTACACGGTGGCCTTCGGTCCGCCTTTCGATCGCGAGCGCACGACGCTCGCGGCCTTTCCGCTCTGTGCGCCTTGCCGAGAGGAATACGAAAACCCGGAAGATCGGCGCTTTCATGCGCAGACGATCGCTTGCGCGGACTGTGGTCCCAAGCTTCGCCTCGTCAATGAGCAGGGGGAGACACACTCCGGCGCGCCGCTGACGGCGGCGAGAGCGGCGCTGGCTTCCGGGGCGATCCTGGCGGTACGGGGTATCGGAGGTTACCTCCTGGTGGTCGACGGCTTCAACCCGGAGGCGATCGCGCGACTTCGATCGCGAAAAGGACGGCCTGACAAGCCCCTTGCGGTCATGGTGCCGGACAAGGCAACCGTCCAAGAGTTCTGCGAAGTGAATTCAGAGGAATCGGCGCTATTGGAGGATAGGAGCGCGCCGATCGTGATCTGTCGGATTCGTGAGAAATGCTTCGGCGATGGTGTCCTACCCCTCGACGGTCTGTCTCCGGATACGCGAAACCTTGGTGTCATGCTGCCGACGTCGCCCTTGCACCTTCTACTGGCGCTGCCGCTGATCGGCGATCCGACACCGCGCTTTCAAGTGCTGGTCATGACCAGCGGCAATGTCGGCGGCGAGCCGATCTGCACCAGCGATCGCGAGGCTCGAGAACGACTCCGGGGTGTGGCGGACCTTTGGTTGCACCACGACAGGGAGATCCATCGGCGCTGCGACGACTCGTTGGTTTCAGTGCAGCGAGGGCGCCGCGTTCTTCTGCGCCGTGCGCGTGGCTTTGCGCCGCAGACGGTAG
Source organism: Acidobacteriota bacterium (assembly GCA_027021395.1). Taxonomy (GTDB): domain Bacteria; phylum Acidobacteriota; class Polarisedimenticolia; order J045; family J045; genus JALUUK01. The sequence continues at coordinate 540 of JALUUK010000050.1, read as the reverse complement.
AGCTTGCCGTTCCGCAGAAGAGGCGTGTTCTGGCGATGGGAGCCGAAATCAAGAACACCGTCGCCTTGACCTTGGAAAACGCCGTGTTGCTTTCTCCTCACATCGGCGATCTCGGGAACGTCGCTGCCGTCGAGGCCATGGAAGCCGCCGTGGATGATCTACTGAGCATCGCCGAAACGAAACCCGATGTGGTGGCTGTCGATCTGCATCCGGATATGCATTCCACGATGGCTGGGCGGGCCTTGGCCTCGGCATGGGGAGTCGAATGCATGGCGGTGCAGCATCACCATGCGCATGCAGCGGCCGTGCTCGCGGAGCATCGCCGCAGCAGCGGGTTGGCATTGGTATTCGATGGAACGGGTCTTGGAGAGGATGGATCGTTTTGGGGGGCGGAAGTTCTGGCGGTCGACGGGGCGAAGTTTTCTCGGCTCGCGACATTCGCCCCTGCGCCGCTTCCCGGAGGGGATGCGGCGATTCGCGAGCCGCGCCGGCAACTCGTCGCCCGGTGGCAGAGTGCGGGCATGGATCCGACACCTGCAA
>JALUUK010000049.1 GCA_027021395.1 Acidobacteriota bacterium | reverse complement strand
GCGCGCCCCCCTGCTCGTAGCGTCGGCGATCGAGCGCGGGCCGCTACGCGCACTCGCCGACCGGCTCGCTCTTTTCCAGGCCGATCCCGAGAGATCAGGCGTGATCATCGTCACGACGGCGGAAGAAATGCCCGTCAACGAAACCCTCGAATTGATCGCCGCTCTCGAGAAGGAATTCTCCCGCCGCCCGGAGCTTCTCATCACCAATGGACTTTACCCCGCACCCACTGCAGAAGAAGCCGACACATCCTTGATCGAACTCTGCCGCCGACGCCATGAGGTCAATCGGCACGAACTCGCACGTCTGTGCGAGGCATGGCCCGGCCCCCGCATCGACCTGCCGCTGATCCCACTCGAGACCGGCCTCGCGCTGACACGAGAACTCGCACGGCGGCTTTCCGCGCAACGGATATTCGGCAAAGGATCGTGCAGGGAGATGCCGGAAGCATGAACCCCTGGGCGAAAGCATCCAAGCTCGCGCGGCTGACTCCGCCGGAACGCAATCGCTATGTCGACTTTCTTCGCGCATTGTCCATTCTCGCGGTGGTCTCCGGCCACTGGCTGATGGCAGCTCCTCATTTCGACTCCGGCCAACCAAAGCTTGCGCACCTGCTCGAGATCTCCCCGCCGAGCCGTATCCTGACTTGGCTCTTCCAAGTGATGCCGGTTTTCTTCTTCGTCGGAGGATTTTCCAACAAGACCTCCTGGGAGTCGGCACGATGCAAGGGACAGAGCTTCGCAGCCTGGTTCGGCGCGCGAATGAAGCGGCTGACCTCTCCCGTGCTGCTCTTGCTGGCCACGTGGGGAGTTCTTGCAGCGATCGGTTACGGCCTTGGCGTCCCCGCCGGCATGATTCGTGTGGGTTCTCAGATTTCACTGATTCCGGTCTGGTTTCTGGCCGTCTATCTTCTCGTCGTCGCATGCGTCCCCCTCAGCCACAGTGCCTGGAAGAGGTTCGGCTGGACGTCGATCTGGCCGCTGATCGCGGCGGCGGCGCTGGTCGATCTGGCATTTTTCCGTGCAGGGCTCGAGTGGCTCGGATGGGCGAACTACCTTTTCATTTGGCTCGCGGTGCATCAGCTCGGCTACGCTTGGCACGACGGCAAAGTCGGCGGCTCATGGGGATCGCTGTCATCGTTACTCGTCGGAGCACTTGCCTTGGTGATGTTGACCTGGTGGGGTCCTTACCCGCTCAGCCTCGTCGGCGTTCCCGGGGAAGCCGTGAGCAACACACGACCGCCGAAACTCCCCTTGGCGGCGCTCGCCGCCGCGCAGATCGGCCTACTGCTCGCGCTGGAATCACCGATGAGGCGTTGGCTCGAAGGAGAACGGGTCTGGACGGCCACGGTTCTACTCAACGGCTTGATCATGACCGTCTTCCTTTGGCACAGCACGGTGATGATGCTGCTGATCGGTGCCGTGCTGTGGCTTCAACCCGCCCTCCTCGATCCCCTCCCCGCCTCCCTGCTCTGGTGGTCCTGGCGCCCCGTTTGGCTACTGGCCTACACGCTTCTACTGATTCCTACCGTGTTTCTGGTCATCCGAATCGAAGTGCTCGCTCCCAAGAGCACCACGAGAACCATCCGCCCTTCCCGCCTGCTTCTCGGCACCGCGATGATCTGCCTTGGTCTCGCGTTCCTGGCGAGCGGCGGCGTCGGCAGCGATCGCGCTCCCGGCGTTCGTCTGCTGCCGCTGCTCTTTCCTTTTCTCGGTGCCGGCATCGCCGGATTCGGCCTCTTGGCCTGGCCCCGAACACTGTTTCGAAGATGAGTAAGAGGATCATCGTCGTCGGCGCGGGCGGTGTCGGCAAGACGACGATCGCTTCGGCGCTGGCGATGCACTCGGCGGCGACGGGAACCTCGACTTTGGTGATGACCTTCGATCCATCGCAGCGGCTTCGCGATACGCTCGGCCTTTCCGCCGAAGAGCGTAGCGAAGCGGGTGCGAGACCGGTCGAGATCGCCGGGGGTGCAGACCTGCGCGCCGTACTTCTCGATCCACGACGCACCTTCGACGCATTGATCGTGCGCCATTGTCCGGACGAAGCATCCGCACGAAGAATCCTCGAGAACCGCTTCTATGAAGATCTCGGCGGGCATCTTTCGGGAATCTTGGAATACATGGCCGTCGAAGAACTCTTCAGAGCCGACAACGACCGAAAAGCGGAACGCTTGGTGCTCGACACTCCGCCCACGAGTCAAGCACTCGACTTCCTCGAGGCTCCCGAGCGTATCGTCGGCTTTCTCGACAGTGGTGCGGTGAATCTGGCGACGCGCTCCTGGTTCGATGACGATGGTCGGCTGCGCACCGGGCGCAAGCTCGGAATTTTCGGGCGAGGGATCGAAGCTTGGCTCGACCGGATGGTCGGCCTCGACTTGCTGCGGGCGATGGCGGAATTCTTTCAGGCCTTCGCCCCGCTCTATGCCGGTTTCCGTCGCCGGGCGATGGCGGTATCCGAGGTTCTGCGATCGCCCGATACGCTTTTCGTGTTGGTGAGCGGTCCCGCTTCCGACCGCATCGCCGATACGATGTTCTTCGCCCGCAAGCTCAAGGAAAAAGGCTTCCACCTCGGCCCGATCATCGTCAACCGCATCCATCACCCCGCATCATCGTGCGGGAACCCGGCCGCAGATGGGACCGTACGAGCCGGCATGGATACGCCTCTCGCGCGTACGGCGCTCTGGCTGGCCCAACGCGATGGCGAGGCCGTCGACCACTTCCGAACGTTGCTCCCTGAAGAACATCCCGTCATTCCTCTCCCCATCGAAAGCTGCGAACCAACCTCGCAGGTTGCTCTGCTGGCCATCGGCCGCACGCTCGCGGCATCGATGAGAAGGTTCCTCGAATGACCGAAGACCATCGCACAATTCAAAAGCGGGTGATGACGGTCATTCCCGTGTGCTCGAAACGATCCATCGCAGGGAGAGCCGCGGCGGCTTCTTCGAGAGATATCGTTCGTCCCACCAAACCGCCCGGATCGAGGCGCCCCTCTCTCATCATCGCGAAAATGGCGGGATAGGCGTGCGCTTGAATGCCGTGGCTGCCGCGGATCTCGAGTTCGTGCGCGAGGATTCGATCCATCGGCAGAGGAGGTGCGGAGGCATCTTCCGTCATCAAGCCGACTTGGATATGTCGTCCTCGCTTCCGCAAGCAACGGATGGAGTTTAGACAGGTCTCGCGAGACCCGAGCGCATCGACCGAAAGATGCGCACCGCCATCGGTCTCTTCGCGAATCCGGCCGGCGACATCTTCGCCGTCGCCGACGAGCAGAACATGCTCCGCACCAAGGCGTCGAGCTTCTGCCACCTTCTTCTCATGAACGTCGATTCCGATGACACGAGCTCCGAAGGCTCGCGCGATGGTGACTGCCGAAAGACCGACTCCGCCGCATCCATGAACGGCGACCCACTCGCCGGCCGCAACACGTCCTTGGGCCACGATGGCGCGAAATGCGGTCACGAAACGACAGCCGAGGCTCGCCGCGGCGGTAAAAGTCATGGCATCGGGAAGTCGCACGAGATTCAGATCGGCGTAGCGAAGGCCGACGCGCTCGGCAAACGAGCCCCAGTGCGTGAACCCGGGCTGAAACTGGCGGTCGCAAACCTGCTGATTCCCGGATCGGCACTCGCGACACTTTCCGCAGCCGGAAACGAACGGTACGGTCACACGGTCTCCCACCTTCCAACGCTCGACTCCGGAACCGATCTCTTCCACCACACCGGCAAACTCATGCCCGGGCACATGCGGCAAAGTGATATCCGGATCGCTTCCCCGCCAACCATGCCAATCGCTCAGACAGAGCCCGCTCGCGCGAACACCGACCACGACGCCGTCGACCGCCGGCACGGGGTCGGAAACCTCGACGACTTCCACCGGACCGGAGAACTTCGCGTAGATCGCTGCCTTCATGAACTCATGCTACCTCGTGATCCCCACCACGACGACGTTGGTCCCCAGCCACTTCGGATCGAAGACTCATCACGAGTTGCGGCGTATTTCGAGTCCCTTGAGGGTTCTTTCAAAGCCGAAGGCCCGGAGGAAGGGCGCATAGGGCGACTCGTGCACCGGGCGTTCGTTGATCGTCTCGACTTCGATCGACATCGGCGCATCCCCGTCGCCGACGAGGCGTCCGCGGAAGAAGTTCAGGTAGCGCGGCAAGGCCTCGTTTGTTTCGCCGACGAAGATCTCGAGGTGACGCCCCGAACTCTTCGAAGTCATCACGTGTGCGTCGTCGTGGAATACGAGATGGACTCGACCTTGACGCGACGGAAGCCGCCATCCGGTGTCGGATAGGTCCAGACCGCAAGGCGATGCCGGATCCGAT
>JALUUK010000048.1 GCA_027021395.1 Acidobacteriota bacterium | reverse complement strand
TCTTGACGGCTGCGCTCTGCCGGGCCTTGCTGCCCGAAGAGAGCGCCTCGTCGACCTTTTGCCGTGCCTCACCCGAGTCCGGGTAGTGCACCGCCTCTGCGATGATCGTCGGCACGTTTCCCCCACCGGCAGCCCATGCTTCTTGAAGAACGGCTTCGGCCTTGGCGACTTCCGGCGCCACACTCGGTGCGCAGGCCGGTGCCAGACACCACACCACCAACCCAAGAATCATCGTCGACGAAACGGCCCGTTTTGACATGATGTTTTCTCCCAACACTCGAATCCTGCACATGTTCCGCTCTCTCGCGCACGGCGTCAACACCCCGGTGATCCGACCATGGTCGTACCGACCTTGCGCGGAATTTCATGCACTGCGCGGGTTTCTTCGTGTCTCTCCGAGAATCATTCCGGCGAGTTGATAGAGCACCTTGGCCGCCACCAAAGCATCCCAGCGCGAGGTTCCCACCTCCACGAGATCGGCACCGATCACCGAACGACCCGAACGCTGAAGACGCGAAAGGAGGAGACGGGATTCCCGCCAGCTCAGGCCTCCCGGAACGGGAGTCCCCGTACCCGGACAAAGCGAAGGATCGAGACCGTCCACGTCGAAACTCACCCAAACCTTCTCGGGAAGCGCGCCGACGATCTCGTCCGCGATCGCAGCAAAGGCTTCTCCATCGGCTTGGCGGGCGGCAAGAAGATCATCCTCGTAGGAGATCAAACGGCTTCCTGAACTCCGGATCACCTCGCGCTCTTCAACGCTCAAATCCCGCGCCCCCACCTGCACCAAGCGCGCGACCTTTTGCTCTTCGAGAACGCGTCGCATCACGGAGGCGTGCGACGTCTCAAAGCCCTCATAAGCTCGGCGCAAGTCGGCGTGAGCATCGACTTGCAGGACGCCAAGTCCCGGCTCGCGCGCCGCCGCGGCACGAATGGCGCCGTAGGAGATCCCGTGCTCCCCGCCGAGCACGATCACCGACCGTTGCCCATCCCAAATCCGCCGGCAGGTCTGCTCGATGAATTCCCAAAGGCGATGCCCCGCCGCATCCACGGCTTCTCGCGCACCGAGATCTCCCCGACGCGCCTCGGCCGCCTTTTGCGCCGATGCCTTGGAAAGCTCCGCGATCTCCGAGCAAACCCCTAGCGAGGCCAAGCCCTGCTTCCACGGCTCGCCGAAAAGACCATCGGCGAGATCGATTTCGGAGGAAGCGGCCACGACGATTTCCGGAGCACGACGGGTTCCCTCTGCGCCCGACACCGTCGCATCGTACGGCACCGGAAAGACCAGCAAGCGTGCTTCCTCCGGCCGGTGCGCAAGACCGAAGAGACCATCGTCGCTCGTCGAAGGCAGATCCGGATCGACGACGGGCGGTGGCCGAGTCCAAGGATCCCGCGGAAAACCGGGAAGAGAAAAGCTCACGCTCCGCCTCCCCTGCTGCTTTCTTGATCCGCGGTGTTGCCTCTTTGATTTTCCGCCGGAGCCATCCGATCGCCGACCTGGATCGGCATTCCCGGTTCGAGCCGAATGCGAAGCGCCGTGCGGGTCCGCCCGCGGGCGACGACTCGGCCGCGCCGCGCAACGTCGAAACCGTGCCCCGAATCGATTCGAATCCAAGCCCCCGACTCCACGATCGGTTCTCGATCGAAAACGACGTTCGCCTCTTCACCGACCTCCTCGACTTCGACCACGGCCGGAGCGGGTTCGGGTGCACCGCGCCAAGCCACGAAGTGCGGCTCTCCATCGGGGGGCATGCACAAATAGCGATGGGTCGATCGCCAATCGGGTACGACATAGAGCGAGGCCTTTCGACCCTCGGCATCCGGCGTTTCGACGTGGTGTTCCACGTGGATATGTCCGATCACGCCTCCATCGAAACCGCCGCGAACCAGACGCTGCAGGTAGGCATCAAAGCGACTCGGCGGGATCTTGGTCTTCTGGGAAAGATTCCGGGAACGCAGATCCCGTTCGATGCGGCTCGCAAGTCCCCTTGCTCTCTTCGGCGACAGGCATCCAACCACTGCCTGCACCAGGCGAGAGCGGACGACTTTGCGAAACACTCGGTATGGCCGATCTCCGGGGTGAATCAGGTCCCCATGCGCCAGCAGCCAGCGCTTTCCCGCCCATTCCACGGCCATATGCCGATCTTCGACCCGATCGAAGGCTCGCCCCTGCCAAGCCTTGCGCACCGAGAATTCGCGATTCCCCTCGACGAATTCCACCCGCGTCCCCGCAAGATGCAAACGGCGGCAAGCCTCGAGCACGCGAAGGTGATGCTCTTCGCAGAAGCGCTCGAGGCCGAGCCAAAGCGAGAAGATATCCCCGAGCAAAACGACGACAGCAGCGTTTCCGAGGCATCCATCGAGGAAATCGCAGAACACGTCGACTTCCACGTCATCGCGCCCGAGATGCGCATCGGCGACGACGATCATGTCCCCCTCGCTCTGCATATACCGACTCATGCCCCCGCCTCTTCTCCGAGCCGCTGGAGGAAGGCCTGCCGATACGATGCAAAGGACCCCCGGCGGATGGCCTCGCGCGCGCCGCGCATCAGCTCTAGATAGAACCAAAGATTGTGGATGGTGCCGAGCCGCGGACCGAGCATTTCCTTGCTCTGATAAAGGTGCCGCAAGTAAGCGCAGGAAAACTTCCTGCAGACCGGGCAAGCGCACCTTTCGTCGATCGGCCCCTTCCGATCGCGATAGACCGCGTTGCGCATGTTGATCATGCCTCGGGAAGTGAAGAGCTGCGCCGTGCGACCGTGGCGTGTGGGCAAGACGCAATCGAAGATGTCGAAACCCGCCGCGATCGACTCGATCAGATCTTCCGGCTTGCCGATGCCCATCAGGTAGCGCGGACGCTCCCACGGCAATCGCGGTCCCCAGGTGGTGATGATGCGGCGCATCTCCTCCCTTTTTTCGCCGACGGAAACGCCACCGAGCGCGATTCCATCAAAGGGATGGGCCCGTGTGGCTTCAAGGCTCTCTTCGCGCAAATCATCGAATAGGCCTCCCTGCACGATTCCAAAGAGCGCTGCTCCCTGATCCTTTCGGGCTGCGAGGTTTCGCGGCAGCCATGCCTTGGTGCGTTGCATCGCTTGGGCTGCAAGCGTTTCGTCCCCCGGCGCCCCGGTGCAATCATCGAGCGCCATCATGATATCCGAACCGAGCGTCTCCTGAATTCCGATGGAGGCTTCCGGTGTCAGTCGACGACGGCTTCCCTCGATATGGTCGCGAAAGGTGACTCCATCGTCGTCGATGGTCCGCAGCTCGGCGAGGGAGAAGACCTGATAGCCGCCGGAGTCGGTCAAGATCGGACCGGACCATCCGGAAAAGGCGTGAATCCCCCCCATTTCCCGCACGAGTTCTTCTCCCGGACGGACGTGGAGATGGTAGGTATTGGCCAGAATGATCCGCGCCCCGAGTCCGGCCACTTCCTCCGGCAGCATGCCCTTCACGGATCCGGCCGTTCCCACCGGCATGAAGGCCGGAGTTTCGATGCTGCCGCGACGCGTGTGCAAGACCCCCGTCCGCGCCTTTCCATCCTGCGCACTGATCTCGATGGACACCGGCGTCATAGGATCAGCATCCCATCGCCGTACGAGAAGAAGCGATACCCGCTCGCGACCGCCCGGCGATAGGCCTCGAGCACGAATTCGCGCCCCGCAAATGCAGAAACGAGCATCAAGAGGGTCGAGCGGGGAAGATGAAAATTCGTCATCAGCGCATCGATCGCCTGAAATCGGTAGCCCGGACGAATGAACAAAGAGGTCTCGCCGTAAACCCTGCGAGGCTCCCCGCTGCCGAATGCAGCGGCCGTCTCGAGCGCCCGACAAACGGTGGTGCCCACCGCGATGACCCGCCGCCCTTGCCTGCGAAACGCCGCCATGGTCTTGGCGGCGTCGGCCGAGATGGAAAAGCTTTCCGCGTGGACTTCGATCTCTTCGGTATCGTCCTCGTAGACCGGTCGAAATGTTCCCTCTCCGACATGCAGGGTGATGGTGGTGCGAGTCACGCCTTTCTCGTCGAGCCGCTCGATCAAGGACGGCGTGAAATGCAGTCCTGCCGTCGGTGCCGCCACCGCCCCATCGACGCGAGCGAAAAGGGTCTGATACCGGCGACGGTCATCTTCCCACAGAGGGTCATCCGGCCGCCGTTTGATATAGGGCGGTAGCGGCGGCAACCCTTCCTGCTCGAGCCATTCCCGCACGGGCCGCTCGCCCTCGATCAGAACTTCGCTTTCTCCCCCTTTGCCGGGCCCCTCGATGACTTCCGCTACGAAGCCACCCGCAAAATGAACAACCTCTCCTTCCCGTGGGGCACGCGAAG
>JALUUK010000047.1 GCA_027021395.1 Acidobacteriota bacterium | reverse complement strand
AAATCGCCGATGCTCTTGCCGGGCGCCCTCGCCGAAGAGGATGTCGTCGAAGAGCAGTTCTTCCATCATGGCGGGAACCATGTGGTCGATTTCGCGGCCCGGTTCATGAACGAGCACTCGGCGCAAACGCCCGATTTCCGATGTCACACTCAGCATGGAAAACTCCTAGGGAGAGCCTATCGCCCCGGCCTGCGGCGGGTGTCGGATCTTACACCGCCGCGGTGCCGGACGACGGGAAGCTTGGCGTCGAAGAGAAAAATGCGCCAGATGCGTTTTTTGGGTATGATTCCTCCTTGGTTCTGATATTGTTTTGCCGCCGGTCTGCGCCTGGTTGGCCGGGCGTAATGGAGGCGGAGCCCTCGATATATTGAACATCCTTTCTAAGTTACTGAAAACAATCTAGTTGAAGGGTTCTGCCTTCTGTGGCTCCACTGCCGCACGGAGGCGGGGCGCGGAAGGCTGGAGATGGGTCGGCTCGGTTCGAGCGACATTGCGGAGAAAAACCTGTGCGGATTGAGGATAAATACGAGGAGGTTCGAGACCTTCTCAAGCGGGCCAAAGAGCATGGAACCATCAGTCGCGAAGAGATTCGCGAGACGGTTCCCGAGGAATTGCTCGCCGCCGAATCGGAGTCGCTCGAACTCATCGAGTTGTTGCGAGAAAACGACGTCGTCGTCGTCGAGGGCGACAGTCCGGAAATGACCACCGACGGCGGGCTGCGACGCCGTGAAGATCCCGTCGCGCATGCCGCGCCCTCCGAGCGCACGAACGATCCGGTGCGCATGTATCTGCGCGAAATGGGAACCGTGCCGCTCCTGACCAAGAAGGGAGAAGTCGAGATCGCCAAGCGCATCGAATCGGGCCAGCTGAAGGTGCTCGGTGCGCTCGCCGGCTCCCGCTACGGCTTGGAGGAGATCTTGTCGATCCCCTCGGTCCTGAGAGAAAACCCCAAAGCGGTCGAAGATGTATTCGATATCTCCGAAGCCGGATTGAGCGAAAAAGAAAAGAACCAGCCTCGCGAGATCATGATCGAACGCAAGGTCAAGAAGGTCTCCAAGCGTCTCGAGGTCCTCGCCAAGCTAGCGAAGGATCTCAACAAGCAGCGCGCTCGTCTCGCGCGTTGCAAGGAGGGCTCGAAGACTTTCCTCGAGGCGAGCGGCAACGTTGAGGAATTGCAGGCCGAGATCGCCAAAGCGGCCAAGACGCTCGAATTGTCTCATGCCTACTGCGACCGCCTCGCCGCCGCGGTGCGCGACGCTCACCAGCGCATCGCGCGACATCGGCGCATCGAGCGTGACCTGAATAAGCGACTGAAGAACGCCGCCTCGGCCAATGTTCGTTCCGAGATCAGAGGACGCATTCGCGATGCCCAGGATGAAATCGCTCTCGTCGAAGCGGAGATGAAGGCCGGCGGCGACGAGTTGGCCGATTTGGCGAAGCGAATCGCCGAAGGCGAGACTCAGGCCCGTATCGGAAAGAAGGACCTGATCGAGGCCAATCTTCGCCTCGTCGTCTCCATCGCCAAGAAGTACACCAATCGGGGACTGAAGTTCCTAGACCTGATTCAAGAAGGCAATATCGGCCTGATGAAGGCCGTGGACAAATTCGAATATCAGCGAGGGTACAAGTTTTCGACCTATGCGACCTGGTGGATTCGACAGGCCATCAGTCGCGCCATTGCCGATCAAGCTCGCACGATCCGCATCCCGGTGCACATGGTCGAAACTCTCAACAAGCTCATGCGCGTGACGACGGCCCTGAAAGAAGAACTCGGCCGAGAGCCGGCGATCGAAGAAATCGCGCAGAAGATGGAAGTTCCGGTCAACAAGGTGCGCCAAGTCCTGAAGCTGGCGCAGGCGCCTGTCCCGCCATCGAAATTTTCCAACGGCTGATTCCCAGCCCGGAATTCATGGACGTCCCCCCTCGCAGGTCAGGCGCAGGAGCCGCGCTAGTGCCGGCGCCAGGGATGAGCCGGGCTACGAGCTGGGGACGGGCTCACAACCGAATCTACCTTCGCAGCCTAGTGCGCGATGCCCGGCTTCGCTCATCGGTGCGCGTCTTGGAGAAAAAAACGGGCGCGTCAATCCGCCAAGGCGCCAAGCCGCCGACCAATACCCGAAACGTTCTTTCGCAGAGACTCCTCATCGTGACAGAAGATTTCTTCCAGCGTGGCGCGAAGAATGTTAAACGAAAATGTCCGCATGCGGACACATCTGTCCGGCCCGAGAGGCATCACGTTATTTCTGCGCCACGCCTTTCTCGCCGCGCGCCCCGAAAAACGGCCTCCAAGCTCAACAGTCGGAGCACCTTGCCGTTCCGGGATGCGCGTGCTCGCCAAGAGGCTGCGGACGAGTCGCACGGGCCTTGGTAAGGAAGACGAGGCCGTCTACAAGCGGAAGATGGGCTTCGGGGTCCCCGGACCATTGAAATTCCACGATCCGGCGCGCTCCGACTCGTGGTGCGGGGAGTCTCGGCGTGCGCCCGGGCCGCGAGCGGGCACCGGGTCGCCGAATTCCCGCGGGCGGGACTTAACAATCTTCGCGCCACGCCGGATTTCTTCTGCCCCGAGTGCAACTCCTTCGAGCTTATGATCGTATCGCTGAGGAGTGGAGGGAAGCCGGGGCCGTGAGGACCGATCTCGACGAGGCGTTGGTTCGCAAGGCCCAAGAGGGCGACCGGGCGGCCTTCGGCGAACTCTATGACCGGTATCGAGCGCGGCTCTTCGGGTACTTGCTCAAGCTGGCCCACGATCCGGCGCTAGCCGAAGATCTCTTCCAGGAGACGTGGATGAAAACACTGCATTCGATCGCACAATTCGACCCGAATCGCGGTGGGTTCAAGCCATGGCTCTACCGAATCGCGACAAACACGCTGCGCGATCGCATGCGCCATCGTTCAGTGCGTCAAGGACCTGAACTCGATGCGTTTTCTTCGGAGGGCGAGGGCGAACGCCATATCGATCACGTAGCTTCCGCCGATCCCGATCCCGAGAGACAAGCTTTGGGAAGGCTCGCCAAAGAGGACGTGAACACCGCGATTCAGGCGCTTCCGGATGGGCAGAGGGCGGCGGTCTTGTTGCGTTTTCAACAAGGGCTGACTTTCTCTGAGATCGCGGCTTCGCTCGACTCTCCGGTGGGTACGGTCAAAGCTCACGTGCATCGGGCCGTCAAAGCCTTGCGCAAAGCGCTGCCGGAGTGGACCGATGAGTGATCTTCTATGCCGTGATGTCGAGCTTTCGCTTTCCGTAGGGGAAGCCGATTCGCCCGGCCGGATGCGCCACCTCGAGCGATGTTCGTCGTGTCGCGCTTTCGCCGATGGGCTGAAGCGAATCGGGCGCGAGCTCGCCGCGGAGGCCGCCGTGCCGCCTCCGCGTCACCTAGACCGGGCGGTTCGCACCGCGTTGCGCGCCGAGATCGGGGCGCAGGGTCGGGCCGACATCATCGAAAGAAGGTCGCTGCTGTTGATTTTGGCGGCTGCAGTGATCTCGTTGGCCGGTTTTTCGTCCGCGCTGCACGCCGCCCTGACGGAAGCCGGATGGGGCGATTCGGCACTTCCGCTGACGATGATTGCGATGGTGACCTATTTGAGTGCGGCATCGGCCGCGACGATACCGCTTCTTTTCAGAGTCTTCCGTCCGGTGGGTTCCGTTCCGCCTCGGAGAGCGACATGATGCACAGAAAGGATTCTCCTGCAGCGGGTAGCGGCCCGCCTTCTCGCATATCGACGGGAGCGATGATCGTCTTTTTCGTGCTGCTGTTCCTGTGGGTTTTCGCCTTCGGGGCGCCGATCGGACTCCTGTCTTTCTCGGCGAGCAATTCTTTGAGTCTCCCGGGCATGATCTTGGGAGTCACTGGATTCGCCGGAATGATCTCCCTGCTTCTCGCCATATGGGTCGGCTTCGACGCGAGCAAGAGGGGATACAGCGGACTGCTCTGGGGTTTGCTGGTTTTCTTTACGAGCATCGTCGGTCTCGTCGTCTACCTGCTGGTCACGCATTCCTCGGTTGCGAACGGGGGCGTGCGCAGGAACGGCTCCGAGTTCCCTCCGCCCCGCCCCCTTTCGTCTCCTCCATCGCCTGCAGCCGGCAGGGGCTCAGCCGCTTCCCCGCTCCCGGCGACGAGATGCGGTCAGTGCGGGCGCGGCCTGCAGTCGGATTTTCGGGTTTGCCCCTACTGCGGCAGCCCCCGGAGCGATCTCTGCCTAGGATGCCACGAGAAGGTCGAAGCCCATTGGAAGGTCTGCCCCCACTGCGCTCGAACCTTGAGCTAGGTGGGAGAGGAGGGGGAAGGCCTGGAGGTGGCCGGAAACGACGATGTCTCGATGGTCTGGCGG
>JALUUK010000046.1 GCA_027021395.1 Acidobacteriota bacterium | reverse complement strand
CCGGCCGGTGACGAGCTTGAAGTGCAAGACGAAATTGACGCCTGCGAGAAACATGAAAACGATGATCACCCAACGAATGAACGGAGAGCCGTAAGCGGCGATCGATTCATTCTTCGGAGAGAAGCCGCCTGTCGCAAGTGTCGTAAAGCTATGGTTGACCGCATCGAACAAGCTCATGCCGCCGATTCTCAGCAGAAGGATTTCCGCGACGGTCAAGCCGACGTAGATCATCCAAAGGTAGCGGGCGGTGACGGCGACGCGGGGTGCGACCTTGTCGGCTACGGGTCCGGGAACTTCCGCTTTGAAAAGCTGCATGCCGCCGACGCCGAGAAGAGGGAGAACCGCGATGGTAAAGACGATGATTCCCATTCCGCCGATCCACTGCGTCATCGAGCGCCACAGGAGAATGGAGTCGGGCAGGGATTCGATATCGGTGAAGATCGTCGAGCCGGTGGTCGTGATGCCGGAGACCGCCTCGAATATCGAGTCGATCGGAGTGGCGTAGCCGGAGACCCAATACGGCACGGCCGCAACGAACGATGCCGCAAGCCAGCCCATGGCGACGATGACGTAGCCGTCGCGTGTGCGCAGCGATTTGTCCGCGCCTTGACCTGCGAGATAGCCCGCCAAGACGAGAACCAGCGAGATCGCCATGGCCGACAGGAAGGGTCGCACCGGTTCCCCGAGTCCTGCGGCGACGAGCAGCGGCAAGCAGAGGAAAACGCCGACGAGACCAGCGAGCATGCCGACGATACGTGCGTCCAATCGGGCGTTCACAGCAGATCTCAGTCGTGCCGGTCGAGAAAGTTCACCAGCTTCTCGGCCTGTTTCGCCAGCGCAAAGAGCACGGCGCGCGAGCCGAAGGGGAGCGTATCCCTTCCCCCCGGCACGAAGACGCGCTCCGCGGAAGCGACGGCGGCGATCAGTACGCCGTCGGGAAGCCCCAGTTCGCCGACGGGGAGGCCTCCGAGCGGCGATCCTTTGTCGACTTCGACGACGGAGATCTCGACCAGCTCTTGCGGCAAGCTCGCGACTTCTTCGACATGCGAGCCGCGGACGTGTCGCAAGACGGCGCTGACGGTCGCGAGCCGCGGCGAAGCGACCGAATCCACTCCCATCGCATGAGCCAAGGTCAGATAGTTCGGGTTGTCCACGAGGGTAGTGACACGTTGTGCCCCGGCCTGCCTCGCAACGGCGGAAGCGACCAAGTTCGCCTCTTCGTCATTCGTCGAGGCGATGAAAGTTGCACCGTCTTCGATACCGGCTTCGATCAGCATCTCTCGCGAAGTCACGTCGCCGTGCAGAACGGTGGCTTTCGGGAGTTCGATGGCGAGGCGCTCGGCTTCGGCTCGATTGCGGCGCACGATGACGGTCTTGATTCCGCTCTTGATCGCGCTTTCAGCGATCATGCGGCCGATGTGTCCGCCTCCGCCGATGATGGCGCGGTGCTCGCGCTCGAGGGAGTACCCCATGGTCGTCACGAGCTGCGGCACGCGCTTCGGCTCGGTGGCACAGTAGGCTACGTCGCCGGCTTGAAGTTCGGTTTCGCCCGACGGAAGCAAGGCGTCGCCGTCGCGGTAGATCGCGGCGATCAAGAAGCGAACTCCGGGGAACTTTTTGGGCAGTTCGGCCATCGGAATGCCGATGAGAAAGTTGCGGGGCGTGATGCGAAAACCCGCCACCACGACTTTTCCACCGAGTAGTTTCGCCACGTCGACGGCAT
Organism: Acidobacteriota bacterium; assembly: GCA_027021395.1. Lineage (GTDB taxonomy): Bacteria > Acidobacteriota > Polarisedimenticolia > J045 > J045 > JALUUK01. The sequence goes on along the minus strand of JALUUK010000046.1, from coordinate 16,830 downwards.
GCGGAACCTGCAGCAACGATAGGATGCGCTCGGCGGCGACGCGGTCCGGACTGATGCCTTCCGTGCGTCCCGGCCAGTTCTTCGAAAGTTCCGGCAAGCTTTCTAGTAGCTCGCTCGAGCGCAAGCGAACGATCTTCGTGTCGACGTTGAACGACGATCCCGCAATCAGCGCGGTGATCATGTTGACTTCGTCGGAGTCGGTGACGGCCAGCAGCAGGTCGGCTTGGTCGAGGTGGACTTCGCGTAGTATCTCCAGTGAACAGCCGTTCCCGCAGACGACATGAACATCGAGTTCATCCATGATCTCTCGGGTGACATTGCTGTCCTTCTCGATGACGACCACGTCGTGTCCGTCTTCGGAGAGCTTGCTTGCGATCGTCATACCGACGATCCCGGCGCCGACGATGACGATTTTTTTCGACATGGCATCTCTCCTCGCCGGATCTCGATGCGAAACGCAATCGTAAGTGTCCAGGTCGAGCGCGCTCTATCCTCGCAAGAAAAGCGGGGACAGGCTACCCCGTCCCCGCACCGTTGTCGCTTGTTACGCCAAAAGCGCGCTAGGACTCCTTGACCGCCGCGAGAAGGTCCAGGATCGCCTTCTTGCCGTCGCCGAAGTACATCAAAGCGTTATCCGCAGCAAAGAGCGGATTGGGAATGCCGGCAAAGCCGGGGCTGAGGCTCCTTTTGATGACGACTACGGTACGCGCCTTGTCGACATCGATGATCGGCATCCCGGCGATCGGCGAATTCGGGTCGGTCTTGGCTACGGGATTGACGACATCGTTGGCGCCGATCACGATGCACACGTCGACTTGGTCCATCGTCGGGTTGATCTCATCCATCTCGAGGAGTTTTTCGTAGGGAACGTCCGCCTCGGCCAAGAGCACGTTCATATGTCCGGGCATGCGCCCTGCGACGGGGTGTATGGCGAATTCGACGGTCGTTCCGCGAGACTCGAGAAGGTTCGCTAGGTCGCGTACGGTGTGCTGGGCTTGAGCCACGGCCATACCATAGCCGGGGACGATGACCACACGCTGAACGCCGTCGAGCAGCATGGCCAGTTCTTCCGCGCTGGTGGATTTGACCGTCTTGTAGACGTCGTCGGCATCCGGTGTGTCCGAAGACGGGCCCATGGCACCGAAGAGCACGTTGGCCAGCGAGCGATTCATCGCCTTGCACATGATCTGAGTGAGAATGATTCCCGAAGCGCCCACGAGAGAGCCGGCGATGATCAGTACCGTATTGTCGATCACGAAGCCGGTCGCCGCGGCGGCGAGGCCGGAGTAGGAATTGAGCAAGGCGATCACCACCGGCATGTCCGCACCGCCGATCGATAGCGTGATGGTCACTCCCAGCACACCGCTGACCGCGACGAGCGCCCAAAAGAGGTGCATGTTCTGCGGATCGAGCACCAAGAGCACGCCTAGGATCAGAGCGCCGGCAAAGGCGATGATCTTGAGCAGGTCCATTCCGGGGAATCGATCCTTCTTTAGCAAGAGCAGTCCGGCGATCAGAGCGCCCGAGACGATGGTGACGATAGTCAGAGAGTCGATTCCGGTCTCGACTCCGTAGGCAATCGTGCTCGCGAGCACGACGAGCGAAAAGCCATACTTCACGGCCCGCTGCCAGGGATAGAGCTTCCATTTGACGGCAAGGAACTCGGCGAGTTTGCCGAAGGCGACGTAGGACCCGAAGAAGGTGACGGATCCGATCAGGGCCGAAGCCGCCATGGCGATGAGTTCTTGGTGGGTTGCCGCGCCCCCGCCGTCGATCCTCTTGATCGTGACGACGAGCGCCGATCCGGCGACCAGAATCGAGGCTGCGCCGCCGAAGCCGTTGAATAAACCGACCATCTCAGGCATCGCCGTCATCTGCACTCGGAGAGCGGCGATCGCTCCGATCAAGGTGCCGACGAGCACACCGATGAGGATGAATTTCCAGTCCTGTTCTTGACTCAGCAGAGTGGCGGCGATGGCTAGCAGCATTCCGATGACGCCGGAAATATTGCCGCGCACCGCCGTGCGAGGGTGGGCCATCCACTTCAGATCCAGGATGAATAGGACGGCCGCTGCGAGGTAAGTGATGTTGACCGCGTTCTGATTCAGCATCGGAGGGCCTCGCTATCTTTTCTTGGACTTGAACATGGAGAGCATGCGGTGCGTGACCAGGAATCCGCCGACGACGTTGATCGTTGCGAACCCGACCGCCACGGTCGCTAGGATCTTCGAGAGCATCGGCGCGGCATCACCCATCGCACCGGCAAGCACCAAGGCTCCGATGACCGTGATGCCGGAGATGGCATTCGAGCCGGACATCAGCGGTGTATGTAGAGTCGGCGGTACCTTCGTGATGACCTCGAATCCGATGAAAATGGCCAGAACAAACACTGTGAACAGCATTACCAAGCCCGTCATCACGAAGCTCCTTTCGTTTCCATTAGCTCGAGTACTCTGGGGTGAACGACTTTTCCACCGTGCGTCACCAGTGTTCCCGCGGTGATTTCGTCTTCCATGTCGAGATTGATTTCCCCGTCCTTCGCTAGGTGCAGCAAGAAGGTCGTGACGTTTTTCCCGAACATTTGGCTGGCATGGTAGGGGATCGTCGAAGGGATATTCAAAGGCCCGAGTATGGTGACCCCTTTGTGAACGACGACTTCGCCCGCCTTCGTCAATTCGCAATTGCCGCCACGCTCCGCCGCGAGATCGACGATGACGGTGCCGGGCTGCATCGCTTCCACCATCGGGGTCGTTACGAGCACCGGCGATTTCTTGCCGGGAATCGCAGCGGTGGTGATGACGACATCGCTGCCGGCCACGACGCGCATCATCATTTCGCGTTGTTTCTCGTAGAACTCTTCGCCGAGTTCCTTGGCGTAGCCGCCGGCATCCTCCGCGGATCCGGTATCGAGTTCCATCTCGACGAACTTGGCCCCAAGACTGAGCACCTGTTCCTTGACCGCCGGTCGTACGTCATAGGCTTCAACGATCGCGCCGAGCTTGCGGGAAGAAGCGATGGCTTGAAGGCCGGCCACGCCCGCTCCGACGATGAAGACCCGGGCTGCCGCGATGGTCCCCGCCGCCGTCATCATCATCGGGAACATCCTCGGCAGCGTGTTGGCCGCGAGCAGCACGGCTTTGTAGCCGGCGATGGTGGCCATCGACGAGAGGATGTCCATCGACTGAGCCCGGGTGATGCGGGGCATCAGCTCCATGGAGAAAAGCGAGGCTCCGGAAGCGGCGAATTCTCTCGCAAGGCCCGCCTCGGCCAACGGCTCGCAGGTTCCGACGACGAATTGTCCCTCTCGGATCACTTCGAGATCGGCTCGGCCCGCCTCGGCGTTCGAGCCGAAGGTCCGTACCTGGGCGATCAGGTCCGAGGAGGAGAAGACCTCGGCCCGTGAGGGAAGAATTTTCGCGCCCTTTTCGCTATACGCGGCATCGATGAAGCCGGCTTTTTCGCCGGCTCCGGCTTCGATGACGACGCGCATACCTCCCTTCGCCAGCAGCGGGACGTGAGCGGGTGTCAGGGCAACCCGATTCTCGCCGGGAAAAGTCTCCTTGGGTACACCGACTGTCAGGCTCTTGGCCTGCGTCTCTTTCTGATCTGCCATGATGTGGCTCGGCCTCCCCGAAACCCCCGGGATGAAGGGGATCGGTCAATCCTCCCCATTCGCGGATGAGACCGGAATGCGGGAGGAGCGGTCGGGAATCATACAGGGGTCGGGCCCCTCATGGCGGCTTCGATTTGAGAAAAGTCAACATGGTTCGATGTCCGAGATTATTTCGCCGGCTAAGAGGGTTAGGTTTTTCCGTAAATGGCTGGACAAGGGGCGTTCGATAGACCATCGTCTGGGGGGTCGAGGGTGATCGTCGTGGCGCGCGGCAGTCAGACCGCTGCAAGCGCGCGTTCGGCTTGGATAGACAGGGGAACGGGTAGCGGAAAAGCTTGGTCGGGTGCTCCGGCTTACTTCACCGGCAGGAAGGGTCTTGACTTCCTCTCGGATGGTGATAGCTTCCCGGCCCATGAATCAGCAAGATCCTAAAGACCTCTTCGTTTTCCCGGAATGGACCAATTGGATTCGACCGCTCGCGGCCATCGGCGGGATCGGTGGGGCGGTCTATGCGGTGGTTTTCATCTGGTTCGGTCTTTCGCCGAAGACCCTCAACGTAGGGTACCAGCCGGAGCAACCGGTTCCCTACTCGCACGAATTGCACGCAGGTCAGCTCGGGATCGACTGTCGCTACTGCCATACGACGGTGGACAAGGCGGCCTATGCGGCGATTCCTCCGACCGAGACTTGCATGAACTGCCATGCATCCATACGTGCCGACAGCGAAAAGCTCGAGCTCGTCCGCGAGAGCGCCAAGACGGGTGAGCCGATCCCTTGGGTCAAGGTGCACGATCTGCCCGACTATGTGTTCTTCGACCACAGTGCGCACGTCACTCGAGGCGTCGGCTGCGTCGAATGCCACGGGCGTGTGGATACGATGGAGGTCGTGCGTCAGACGGAGCCTTTGAGCATGAGCTGGTGTCTCGATTGCCATCGTGATCCGGCGACTCGCATTCGGCCGCCGGATCAGGTCGTGAACATGGATTGGTCTCCCGACGGCGATCGGGAAGCCTTCGGGCAACGTCTCATGGAGGAGAGAAACCTCCATCCCTCTCAGGATTGCTGGACATGCCATCGATAGACCAAGAAAAGCGAGACGGTGCACCGAGGGGCGGTACCTACTGGCGCAGTCTCGACGAATTGCGGGATACGCCTGAATTCCGTCAACTCGTGGAAAACGAGTTTCCGCAGGCCGCCGAGGCACTCGTTGGGCCGGCTACGCGCCGTACCTTCCTCAAATTGATGGGAGCTTCCTTCGCCCTGGCGGGGATGACGGCTTGTCGCTGGCCGAAGGAAGAGATCCTTCCCTTCGCGAGTCGCCCCGAAGGGCGTATACCCGGCGTGCCGGAAAGCTACGCCACGGCCATGGAGGTTGCCGGCGTCGGTGTCGGGCTGCTCGTGACGTCCATGGACGGTCGGCCGATCAAGGTGGAAGGAAACCCAGATCATCCGGCCGGTCGGGGCGCGAGCAGTGCTTGGGCTCAGGCCGCGATCTTGGAAATGTACGATCCCGATCGCTCGAGTCGCGTGGTCAAGCGTGACGGCGGCGAACCCTCGCCTTCGAACTGGGCCGAGTTCGAAGCTTTCATCGCCTCGCAGAGCTTGGCTTCGGGTGCAGGTCTGCGCGTGCTTTCCGGAAGCATCGCTTCACCGGCCGTGCGTCACGCAGCGTCGCGCATGGCAGCCAAGTACCCAAACGCGGTCTGGCACGAATACGACGCCATCAGCCGCGAGAACGAGTTGCGCGGATCGGAGATCGCCTTTGGTTCGCGCAAGAGAGTCCACGTCGATCTGAGTGGCGCTCGTGCCATCGTTTCGCTCGGCAGCGACTTCCTAGCGACCCATCCGGATTGGGTTCGTCTCGCGGGAGCGTTTGCGGATCATCGCAGCGCGGATCAAGGCGAGATGAGCCGGTTGCATGTCTTCGAAAGCGGCTATTCCCTCACGGGCGCAATGGCCGATGCTCGCCATGCTGCGCCTCCGTCGAAGATCGGCGCAATGGCCGCAGATCTTGCGGCACTCTTGTTCGGGAAAATGGGCCTCGCGCTTCCTTCCGGTGCGGCCGAGATCGCGGACCGTCTCGGCGATGCCGGGGCCGTGCCCGCGGCAAGCCAAGCCGTCGAGCGCGCCGCCGAAGATTTGATGAAGCATCGCGGAGCTTCCGTCGTCATGGTCGGTGCCGAGCAGCCGTCGGCGGTGCACGCTCTCGCGCATGTGATCAATGAAGCTTTGGGCAACGCCGGGCGCACGGTGAGCTATACCCCGGAACCGGCGCCCATCGCGGGAGGCGAAGGAACTTCGCTCTCCGAGCTCACCGCAGCGATGGAGGCCGGTGAGGTCGACACGCTGCTGATTCTCGGCGGAAATCCCGTTTTCGATGCGCCGGCGGACCTGAATTTCGGCGACAAGTTGTCCAAGGTCGCAACGACGATTCGTTTGGGGCTCTACGAGGACGAGACCTCGCAGCTTTGCGATTGGCATCTCCCCGAGGCCCATTTCCTCGAGGCATGGGGTGATACGCGAAGCTGGGATGGAACCTACAGCGTGGTCCAACCGTTGATTCAGCCGCTTCTCGGCGGCAAGTCGACGGTCGAGGTGCTGGCCATGCTGCTCGGGGAAGACGCCGATGGGTACACACTGACCAAGGCTTCGTTCGCAGAGACGACGGGCGCGGGGAATTGGCGCAAGAGCTTGCACGACGGTCTCGTCGAGGGTTCGTCTTGGCGGCAAAGCGCCGGTCGAGTTTCAGTGGACGGCCTAGGCGCGGCACTCGACGCGCTGCATGCGGCGGCCTCGTCGTCGTCGGGCATCGAGTTGCTCTTCGCTCAGGATGCCTCGGTCTACGATGGGCGATTCGCCAACAATGGGTGGCTGCAGGAAATGCCGGATCCCATGACCAAGATCGCCTGGGACAACGTCGCGACACTTTCGCCGGCCACCGCGGCCGAGGTGGGTGTTCGCGACGAGTCGCTGGTCAAGATCGACTATGAAGGCCGTTCGATCGTGATGCCGGTGTACGTGCTTCCGGGGATGGCGGACGGGACCGTGGTCGTCGGGTTGGGCTACGGGCGAACTCATGCCGGTCGCGTCGGTGACGGTGTCGGCGTCGATACCTACGTTCTGCGCGGCGCATCTTCGCCTTGGGGCGGTCCGGGTGCAAAACTCGAAGCCACGGGTGCGACCTACCCTCTGGCCTGCACACAAGACTTTCACGCGATCGACACCGGTGGTTTCAATGAACGCGAGCGCCGCGTGCAAACCTTGGTACGAGAGGCTTCTCTGGATCACTACAAGGAACATCCCGATTTTGCCCAGCACATGGGCTTGCATGTTCCCGATGTGGATCTCTGGGAGCCGCTCGAGTACTCCGGAAACCGCTGGGGCATGACCATCGATTTGGCGCGGTGCATTGGTTGCAGCGCGTGTGTCGTGGCTTGCAACGCGGAAAACAACATTCCGGTGGTCGGCAAAGACGAAGTGCGAAAGAGCCGCGAGATGCACTGGATCCGTATCGACCGTTACTTCTCCGGAGCAGCGGAGGCTCCCGAAGTCGTCTTCCAGCCGGTGGCGTGCCACCACTGCGAGACAGCGCCGTGCGAGCAGGTTTGCCCAGTGGCCGCGACGGTTCATGGAGAAGACGGCCTGAATCAGATGGTCTACAACCGCTGCATCGGTACGCGCTACTGTTCGAACAACTGCCCATTCAAGGTGAGGCGCTTCAACTTCTGGAACAATCACAAAGACATCACCGAACTCGAAAAACTTCACTTCAATCCCGATGTCACGGTTCGAAGCCGCGGCGTGATGGAGAAGTGCACCTACTGTATCCAGCGCATCCAGCGCGTCAAGATTCATGCAAAGAACGAGCAGCGCCCGATTCGCGACGGCGAGGTCGCGACGGCTTGCGAACAGGTCTGCCCGACCCGCGCGATCGTTTTCGGCGACCTTCGGGACGAGAGCAGCCGGGTTCATGCGACCAACGCTCAACCCCGAGCCTATACGATTCTCGAAGAGCTGAAACTGCAGCCTCGCACCATGTATCTTGCCCGCATCAGAAACCCCGTTCCCGGATCTTCCGGCGAACGGGAAGGACACGGCGACGGCCAATCCACGGACGGAAAGCATGCCTCCCAGGAGCACGCATAGATGAGCACAGCGGCTCTCGACCAACTGCCTGAGGACCCCTCGCGGCGCCCGGTTCTGGTGACCGGAGACAACGATTTCACCTCCGTAACGGAGAAGGTCTGTCGCGTCGTCGAGAAAAAGCGCCCTTCCATCGGCTGGATCGTCGGCTTCATGATCTCGACGGCGCTGCTCGGTGTTCTCGGCGCGATGATCGCCTACCTGGTTTTCGTCGGTGTCGGGGTTTGGGGCGTCAACCAGCCAGTCGGCTGGGGATTCGCGATCATCAACTTCGTTTTCTGGGTTGGAATCGGCCATGCCGGAACTCTGATTTCTGCCATTCTCTTCCTCTTTCGGCAGAAGTGGCGGACAGGGATCAATCGGGCCGCCGAGGCCATGACGATTTTCGCGGTGATCTGTGCCGGAACTTTCCCGGGCATTCACGTCGGAAGAGTCTGGTTCGCGTATTGGATGTTCCCCCTGCCCAATCAAATGGCGATGTGGCCGAACTTTCGGTCGCCGCTTCTTTGGGACGTTTTTGCCGTCAGCACCTACTTCACCGTGTCATTGCTCTTCTGGTACATGGGGATGGTTCCCGATCTGGCGACATTGAGGGATCGAGCAACCACCAGAATTCGCCAGGTCGCTTACGGAATCTTCTCTCTAGGATGGCGAGGATCATCCCGCGCGTGGCATCGCTACGAAGTGACCTACATGATTCTGGCTGCGCTTGCCGCGCCGCTGGTGCTCTCCGTGCACTCCGTGGTGAGTTTCGATTTTGCGGTCTCGCAGCTCCCGGGCTGGCATACGACGATCCTGCCGCCTTACTTCGTTGCGGGAGCGATCTTCTCCGGTTTTGCCATGGTGGTGACCCTCCTCGTGCTCGCTCGTCGCTTCTTCGGGCTCGAGGAACTCATCACGATTCACCACCTCGAGAATATGAACAAGATCATTCTCGCGACGGGAATGATGGTTGGGTACGCCTATGCGATGGAATTCTTCATCGCATGGTACAGCGGCAACTTGACCGAGCAGTTCGCCTTCGTCAATCGCGCGTTCGGACCGTATGCGTGGTCATACTGGATCATGGTGAGTTGCAACGTCATCTCTCCCCAATTCTTCTGGTTCCGCAAAATTCGCCGAAGCATGCTGGCGATGTGGATCATCTGCATCTTCGTCAATATCGGCATGTGGTTCGAGCGCTTTGTGATCGTCATCACCTCGTTGCATCGGGACTTTCTACCTTCGTCTTGGGGCATGTATGTTCCGACCTGGGTTGATGTTCTGACGCTGATCGGCAGCTTCGGATTGTTCTTCCACCTCTTCCTTCTCTTCTGCCGCTTCGCGCCTTTCATCGCTGCGGCGGAGGTCAAGAGTGTGATGCCACAGGCCCACGCGGGGCATGGCCGTCACCACGGAGAACATTGATGATTAAGGGCTCGCGAAGAAGCAATGCCTCCATTGGGATCCCCGGCGCATCCCGGTCGGCTGCGGCGTTCCTTGCTCGGGTACGGCCAGACGCGTCGCGCTCATCGCGCCTTGCCGGTCCAGTATCTCGGCATCGGTGCCCCAATACGGGGACCTATTTCTGCGCGAACCCCAAGGGTGGTGACCGATGAGCACCGCAGCGCAGTTCTTGTCGCAAGACTCGGCAACGACTGATGAACTTGCCGGAATCGTGGCCGAGTACGAGAACGTCGATGACTTGCTTTCGGCAAGCAAGCTCGTTCGTGACGAAGGGTATCGCAAATGGGATACCTTTACGCCGTTCCCCGTGCATGGGATCGAACGATCGATGGGCATCCGCCGCACCATCTTGCCGTTCATCGTCTTTGGAGGCGGTCTTACCGGCGTCCTCGGCGGAATCCTCATGCAGTGGTGGATGAACGCAAGCGATTATGCCTTGCTGATTTCGGGCAAGCCGTTGTGGTCTTTGCCGGCGAATATCCCCGTTGCATTCGAGTGCACGATCTTGCTTTCCGCACTGTCGGCATTCTTCGGAATGTTGGCGTTGAACAATCTCCCGACCTTTTTTCACCCGCTCGATCGTGTACCTCGTTTTCGTCGGGTTACAACCGATCGCTTCTTCGTCTACATTGAAGCGAAGGATCCGAGGTTCGATGCCGAGCGCACGCGGAAGCTCCTCGAAGGTACCGGCAGCCGGTACGTTGAAGACGTGAGGAAGTGACGAGATGCCCAAATGGCTGATCAATCTCGGGATCATCACGGTCGTACTTTCCTGGATCCCGCTCGCAATCATCGCGAAGAATCGGTACGCGACCAGCGGACAACCGCGGTGGCACGTATGGGTCGACATGGATGACCAGGAAAGTTACAAGGCCCAAAAGCGCAGCCCGTTGTTCGATGATCGGATGACCAGTAGGCTTCCGGTTCCGGGGACCGTCGCGCGCGGTGCCGCCATCGGCGACTCCAGCTACACCGAAGGGAAAATCGGCGACGACTTCATCGACGCACTGCCGCAGGAAGTGACTCTATCGCGCGAACTGCTCGTACGCGGCGAGTTGCAATACCAGATTCACTGCTTTCCCTGTCATGGCATGAGCGGCTACGGCGACGGCCCCGTGGCCCAGCGGGCCATGAGCTTGGCCGAGGGCACCTGGACGCTCCCGTCGTCGTTTCATGATCAGCCGGTACGCAGCAAACCCGTAGGCAGTATTTACAACACCATTGCCAACGGGATTCGCAACATGCCCGCATACGGCCATCAGATTCCGCTTGATGACCGATGGGCCATAGCAGCTTATGTGAAGGTCCTGCAAAGAAGTCAGGATGCAGGGCTCGACGATGTGCCCGCCGAAGAAAGGGGGCGACTCGAGTAGAGTACAGCCAGCGATTTCTTGGCGACCGGCGAAGTGTCAGCCGGTCCGGTCGGTGGAAGCGAGGTTCTCGAGCGCGCGTCGAATAGGAGCGAGGAGCGAATAAAGTGAACATGCAGGAGATCATCAGCCAAGAACGCCGAACCCTCGCCGAGGGCGGCGCAAAAGGCTTTCGCGCCGCCGCCGTGCTGGGGGTGATCGGGATTGCGGCAAGTCTCGCTTTTGCCGCAGCGAGCGAGCATGGCTGGGACCGGTTTTTTCAGGCGTATCTCGTCGGCTACGCCTTCTTGTTGAGCTTGAGCCTCGGTGCACTGTTCTTCGTGATGATTCAGCACGTGACAAAAGCCGGCTGGAGCGTTGTCGTACGTCGCTTGGGCGAAGTCCTTTCGATGAATATCCCACTGTTGGCGGTTCTCTTCTTGCCGATTCTTCTGGGCATTCACCTGGACTGGCACCATCTCTATCACTGGGTTCATCCCGATCCGGAAGATGCGGTTCTCGCACACAAAGCTCCTTATCTCAATACGACTTTCTTTACCATACGTTGGGTGGTTTATTTTCTCGTTTGGGGGTTTTACGCCCGATATTTCTATCGTAACTCCGTAGCGCAGGACAGTTCCTCAGATCCCAGCCTTTCGCTGAAAATGCATCGGATGTCGACTCATGGGTTGATCGCTTACGCGCTGACGCAGTCCTTCGCCGCTTTCGATCTGTTGATGTCGCTCGACCCGCATTGGTTCAGCACGATGTTCGGCGTGTACTTTTTCTCCGGCAGCGTCGTGATCATCTATGCGGTCCTGGCGATTGCCATGCACCGGCTCCAGGCCAACGGTTACGTTACGAGAGTCGTTACGGTCGAGCACTATCACGACGTAGGAAAGATGCTCTTCGGTTTCGTCGTGTTTTGGGCATACATTACATTTTCTCAATACATGCTGATTTGGTACGCGAACTTGCCCGAGGAAACCGGATGGATCCACCGTCGCCAGTCCGGAGATTGGACGACGTGGGCTTTGATCGTTCTTTTTGGGCACTTCGTCATTCCATTCTTCGCGCTCATTTCACGTCACGCCAAGCGGAACAAGAACTTCTTGGCCTTCATGGCTGCGTGGATGGTGGTCATGCACTGGGTTGATATCTATTGGATCGCGATGCCTGAGTTCAACGAAGGGGCGTTCTCGCTGCATCCCATCGATTTTGCGCTGCCGATCGGGATGATCGGAGTGTTTGCCGCGGTCGCCATCAAGCGGCTCGGCTCGACCTCGATGGTGCCGGAAAAGGATCCGCGCCTCGACGAATCGATGGCTTTCGAGAACGTGTGATGCGGGGAAGAACAGAGGGTCCGTGCTCTTGGTTCCGTCGGCGCCCGCGCGTCAAGGCACGGTCATGCAGGAAAGGAAGCCCGGTATGAAGGGACTCGAAAACAAGGGACAGGGAGACCCGGATGGATCGTCCTTGCTGCTGATGCTCGTGGCGGGAAGTTTGCTCGTCGTCGTGGTGATTTTCGCGGTCGAGGCTTTCTACTTGGCCCACAAGCGGGCCTTCGAAGAGCAGGCGAGCGTCGGCGCATACTCGGAGCTCCAGCGATCGGTGGAGGAACAGAAAAAGCATCTTGGTTCCTACTCATGGAAGGATCGCGAGCAAGGGCGCGTTACGATCCCCGTCGATCGAGCGATGGACCTGGTGATCGAAGAAGGGTTATCGAGCCGCTAGTCGGCGTGTGTCGCGGGCGTGACTCGGGGTCGATCGCCGGGGCGCGGCCGGTGCAAAGAATGGAATGCGATGATCGTTAGAAGCGCACAGCAGATCGGGCATGAGTTCGGCGCAGCGAGGACTTCGCAGCGCGTTGCCGTTGTACTGCTCTGCCTTGCTGCGGTACTGCCTTGCTTGGCGCAGGAAATCCGCCCGCGCGCCGAGGAACTCGAAAACGTTCGAGTCGATCAAAAACTCGGCGAGACCATTCCCCTCGAGCTGGAGTTTATCGACGATGCAGGCCGAGCGGTTTCGCTGAGCGAGTACTTCGAGGCAGATCGTCCGGTGATCCTGAACCTCGTTTATTTTGAATGTCCGATGCTTTGCAATCTCACGTTGAACGCACTCGTCGGAAACCTTCAGGAGATCGCGTACACGCCCGGCGATGAATTCGAAATCGTTACCGTCAGCATCAACCCCGACGAAACGTTCGACCTAGCATCCAAGAAGAAAAAGCACTATCTCGACGAGTACGGAAAGTCCGGGGCGGATAGTGGGTGGCACTTTCTGACGGGCGAAGAGTCCAACATCAAGGCGCTGGCGGACGCCGTCGGTTTTCGATACACCTATGTCGAGGATCGCGACGAATACGCTCATTCCTCCGTGCAGATCATCATTTCACCGGATGGCTTGATCACGCGTTACCTTCCCGGTTTGGATCACCAGCCGGATGTCATGCGCTTGTCCCTGATCGAGGCATCGAACGGAAGCGTTGGCTCCTTGAGCGATCGCATTTTCCTTTCCTGTTTCTACTACGACGAGTCGATCGGCAAGTACACGGCGACTGCCTTCGGAATGATGCGGCTATTCGCAACGATAACCGTAGTCATCCTGGCTTTCGTTCTCCTCATCCTCTGGCGGCGGGATTCAGCGCGGCGTCGCGCACTCGCCGGAGCGGAGCTCGCACGATGAATTCCATTGCCAGTTTTTCCGCCTCCTTGGTTGATCTCGCGTTCTTGCTTGGGCGCGCAGTGTCTTCGGTGGTGTCCGATGTCCCGGAACTTCCTGAGCGTCTCACGACGTGGCTGCCCCAGCAGGCAGCCGACAGTGCTCCGATGGTGGATTGGTTGTTCAATTTCATCTTCGGGGTCTGTCTTTTTTTCTTCGTGCTCATCGTCGTACTGACGACCTATTTTACTTTTCGCTATCGGGAACGGCCGGGACAGCGTGAGGCTCCCGAGAGCCCGAGCCACAACGTGAAGTTGGAGGTGTTCTGGACCGTCATCCCGACGATTCTCGTGATGTTCATCTTCTACTGGGGCTTTACCGGGTACATGACGCTCGAGACCGTGCCGAAAAACTCGCTGGAAGTTCGTGTTGATGCTCAGAAGTGGAGTTGGACCTTCACCTATCCGAACGGGGCGGTCACCGATCAGCTCTATGTACCGGTCGACACCAACGTCAAGCTGCTGATGACGGCCAGCGACGTCATTCACTCGTTCTTCGTGCCGGCGTTTCGAGTCAAGAAAGACGTCGTTCCCGGGCGTTATCACAGCCTTTGGTTTAGGGCGAACAAGCTTGGGGATTTTCGAGTCTACTGTACCGAGTACTGCGGCACGCAGCACTCTGATATGACGAGTTGGGTGCGCGTGCTCTCGAGCGCGGATTATGAGGCGAAGTTGGCGGATCTGAATGCGCCGGCTAGTCCGGTAGAAGCCGGTGCCCGTCTCTTCAAGATCATGGGCTGCGGCGCCTGCCACACGACGGATGGTTCCAAGGGCACGGGAATCGGTCCGACCCTTCTCGGTGTGATGGGGCACGAGCAGGCCCTTGCCGACGGTACCAAGATCACCGTGGATGAAGCCTATATCCGCGAGTCGCTACTCTACCCGATGGCGAAGATCGTGCAGGGCTATGCACCGGCTATGCCGTCCTTTGACGGCAAACTCAGTGATGACGATATCGCGAACATCATCGCGTTCCTCAAGACCCTCGAGGACGGGAAGTGATGTGCCGAGCAGCGGATCGACAGGGAATGCAGCAGGGAAGAGACCACCGAGAAGGTTCCCTTCGGGTGACGCGGGAACGATCGGAAACGAAGCACGGGAGATGGATCCATGAGTAGTGCTGATACCCACGTGCATGATGATCACGAGGGAAGAAATTATCTGAATTACCCCCGGGGATTCCTTTCCTGGGCATTCACCCTCGATCACAAGCGCATCGGGATCATGTACTTGGTTGCGGTCCTGGTGGCATTTTTTCTCGGCGGCATGTTCGCAATGCTGGTTCGCGCGGAACTTCTCACGCCGGGAAAGACCATCATGGACGCCGATCAATACAACATTGCGTTCACGATGCACGGCGCGATCATGATTTTCCTGTTCATGATTCCGGCGATTCCCGCCGCGCTGGGAAATTTCGTGCTACCCCTGATGTTGGGAGCAAAAGATGTCGCGTTTCCGCGATTGAATCTGCTTTCGTTCTGGGTGTACGTTGCAGGAACGCTGTTGGCGCTCTATTCACTTGCGGTGGGCGGGGTGGATACGGGTTGGACCTTCTACACGCCGTATTCGACCACGACCAACACCGCAGTGATTTCAGTTACCATGGCCGCGTTCATCCTCGGTTTTTCTTCGATCTTTACCGGGATCAACTTCATCGTTACGATCCACAAGCTACGCCCGAAAGAGATGTCCTGGTTCGATATGCCGCTCTTTCTCTGGAGTACCTATGCGACCAGCATCATTCAGATTCTTGGAACTCCGGTCGTTGCGATCACACTGCTCCTTTTGGCCGTCGAGAAAGGCCTGAAGATAGGAATCTTCGACCCGGCTTTGGGCGGCGATCCGGTTCTCTTTCAGCACTTCTTCTGGTTCTACTCCCATCCGGCGGTCTATCTGATGATTTTGCCGGCGATGGGAATCATGAGCGAGCTGATCACCTGTTTCGGCAGGAAACGCATCTTCGGGTACAAAGCCATCGCCTTTTCGTCCGTGGCGATCGCCGTCATCGGTTTTCTGATCTGGGGTCACCACATGTACACCTCAGGTCAGTCGGCGCTGGTCGGAACGATTTTCTCGTTCTTGACTTCGATTGTTGCAATTCCCTCGGCGATCAAGGCCTTCAACTGGATGGCGACGCTCTACAAGGCATCCGTTCGATTTGAAACGCCGATGCTCTATGCGTTCTCGTTTCTCTGGCTTTTTCTCATCGGCGGGTTGACGGGGCTCTTCTTGGCAACCATGGCTACCGATGTGCATCTCCACGATACCTACTTCATCGTGGCCCATTTCCACTACATCATGGTCGGCGGCGCACTCTTCGGCTTCCTCGGCGGCTTGCACTATTGGTGGCCGAAAATGTTCGGCAAGATGTACAACCAGCGAGCTGCGTTGGTCGGTTGGTTGCTCAGTTTCTCAGGATTCAATCTGACGTTCTTCGTTCAGTTTTGGATCGGTCAGAACGGCATGCCGCGCCGCTACTACAATTACGACCCCGAGTTCCAGCTTGGGAATCAGATTTCGTCGATCGGCGCATTCCTATCCGCGATCGGTTTTTTCTTCATAGCGGCCTACCTGATCCACTCGTTGGTGAAGGGCAAAAAGGCGTCGGCGAATCCGTGGGGTGCCGCCAGTCTCGAATGGCAGACGGCGTCACCGCCCATTCCGCACAATTTCTCAGAGGAACCGAAGGTCATGTTCGCCTATGACTTCCAGCAGTGGGAACTGAAGTCGGAGGAAGAAGGCTACGTGCTCCGCGACAGTCGCCCGCCCGACGACGGCTCAGGCGAAGGGAGAGGCTGATCCCATGTCCGATTCGTATACCGTGCCCAAAGACGCTCACGGACATCCGATGAACCTGCAGCACCACTTCGATACCCCGCTGCAGCAATTCGAATCCGGTAAGATGGGGATGTGGATCTTCCTGATGACGGAGATCCTCTTCTTCGGGGGGATCTTCTGCGCCTATAGCATCTTTCGCGCGATGCACCCGGAGATCTTTCACTACGCATCCCAGTTACTCGACTGGAAGATGGGGGCGATCAATACGGTGGTGCTGATTTGCTCTTCGCTGACGATGGCGTGGTCCGTCCGCTGCGCACAGCTCGGACAAAAGCAGCTGCTGATCATCATGCTCTCACTGACGATCGCGCTTGCCGGAGTGTTCATGGCCGTCAAGTACGTCGAGTATTCGGACAAGTTCGCGCACGGTTACCTTTGGGGAACGCACTACACATCGCCGTCGGCCCACGACTCGAAGGAAGGGCATGCAGCAGGTCAGGAAGGAGAGCACGCCGCCGCTTCCTCGGCCGTGTCTCTTCCGGATTCTCCTGAGCCCAAGAACGTGCATCTCTTCTTCGGCATCTACTTCTTCATGACCGGGCTTCATGGGGTTCACGTTCTCGGTGGAATGATCGCTATCGGATGGCTGCTTTTGCGGGCGGTGAAGGGACACTTCGGCCCGGGCTATGCCACGCCGGTCGATGCCGTTGGCCTTTATTGGCATTTGGTCGACCTGATTTGGATCTTCCTGTTCCCGTTGTTGTATTTGATCGCTTAGGTT
>JALUUK010000045.1 GCA_027021395.1 Acidobacteriota bacterium | reverse complement strand
GTCGCGACATCGCCTTCGCGGGGAAGGACGCGGCACTTCACCCGGTATCGCCGGACTGCTTCGTCTCGACAAGAACGAAGCGACGGAACTCGTGCTCGAATGGGGCGGCGATTGCGGCCGAAGTACGAGCTACGGCATTTATCGCGGTGACCTCCTGTCAGGCTACGCCTCACTCGTCGCCGAAAGCGGTGCATGCTCGATCTCCGACACGCGCGCGGTGATCCCCCAAGGCCCCGGCAAAGCGGATTTTTTCTTGGTCGTGCCTCAGGACGATTCCAGCGAAGGCGGCTATGGACTCGACTCGGCCGGCTCGCAACGCTCGGCCGCCGCCGACCCCTGCCGACCGCTGCAAAACCTCGACGCTTGCGCCACGCGCTGAGACGAAGCGACGCGACGATTCGCGGAATTCATCGATAAAGCCCCCGGGCGAAAACCATCCCGACGGGAGAATGCCAAGCTAGGAACCTGCGCACTCGGCTAGCAGGTGACGGCAAGCCTCGATCACCGCAGATGACGTCAGACCGAAGTGCCGGAAGAGTTCCGGTGCGGGAGCCGAAGCACCGAAGCGGTCCATTCCGATGAAGCGCCCGTCTAATCCGATCCATTCGTGCCATCCCTGTGAGCATCCGGCCTCGATCGCCACTCGTCGTCTCACCGCCGGTGGAAGTACCGCATCGCGATAGGATCTCGGTTGTGCACGAAAAGCCTCCCAGCAGGGCATGCTGACCAAGCGCACGGCCATGGATTCGGCGACAAGAGCTTCGTAGGCTTCGATGGCGATGGAGATTTCCGAGCCGCTGGCAAGGATCAAGAGTTCCGGAACCTCGGAGGACTCCGCAAGAACATAGGCTCCTCGATGCAGACCCGACGCGGAAGACATGTTCTCGCGATCGATCACCGGCAAGCCCTGGCGAGAGAGCACGAGCGCTGTCGGCGCATTTTCTCTTAGCAGAGCAAAACGCCAAGCCTCGACCGTTTCCGTAGCATCCGCCGGGCGAACGACCGCCAAACCGGGCATGGCGCGCAGGGAAGCGAGATGCTCGATGGGCTGGTGTGTCGGCCCGTCCTCTCCGACCCCAATGGAATCGTGAGTCAGGACATAGATCACGCGCTGCTCCATCAGAGCCGCCAACCGCATCGGCGGCCTCATATAGTCCGCAAAGACGAGAAAGGTCCCCCCGTAGGGAATGATTCCCCCGTGCACTGCCATGCCTCCAAGAATCGATCCCATGGCATGCTCACGAACGCCGAAGTGGAGATTCCGTCCGCCCGGCTCACAGCTCGAGATGGCGGGCTTGCCTTCGATCCATGTCTTGTTGGACGGTGCGAGATCTGCCGAGCCGCCGATGACTTCCTCCACGGCCCCGGCCACAGCCTGCAGCGCCTTCCCGGAAGCCGCACGAGTCGCCACTTTCTCACCGGCCTTCCATTCGAGAGCGAGCATCCGGTGATCCCATCCCGCAGGTAGTTTTCCGCTCATCATGCGGGAGAGTTCCGCTGCCGCTTCGGGCTCGGCCTTCGCATAAGCTTCCCATCTCGCGCACCATGCGCTGTGGGCACTTTTTCCCTCGCTCGCCGCCTGCGAGAGGAACTCGCGAACGTCATGCGGCACTTGGAATGCCGGCTGACCCGACCGGCCGAAGCGCTGACGCACGGCCTCGACTTCCTCCTCTCCAAGCGGAGCCCCGTGTGCCGACGCACTATCCTGCTTACTGGGGCTGCCGAAGGCGATATGAGTCGAGCAGATGATCAATGTCGGACGCTGCGCATCGTCCCGTGCATCGCAGATCGCTTGGTCGACGGCGTCGTGATCGTGTCCGTCGATCGGCCCGAGAACCTGCCAGCCCTGTGCCGAAAACCGTGCCGCGACATCTTCCGTAAAAGCCAGATCCGTCGACCCTTCGATCTGAATCGCATTCGAGTCGTAGAGATAGATGAGCTTGCCGAGAGCGAGATGTCCGGCCAGTGAAGCGGCTTCCGCACTCACACCCTCCTGAAGATCGCCGTCCGAAACGATCGCATAGGTGTAGTGGTCGATGACCGGGTGTTCTGCGCTGTTGAAGCGCGTTGCCAGCCACCTCTCCGCAAGCGCGAGGCCGACACCGTGCGCGAAGCCCTGCCCGAGCGGTCCGGTCGTCATTTCCACCCCGGCGCTGAGACCGTGCTCGGGATGTCCGGGGGTCCGGCTCCCCCACTGCCGAAAGTTCTTGATCTCCTCGAGCGGGAGGTCGTAGCCGAAGAGATGAAGAAGGGAGTAGAGCAACGCCGAGGCATGTCCCGGCGAAAGCACGAAGCGATCGCGATCCATCCATGACGGATGGGCGGGATCGTGTTTGAGATGACGTTTCCAAAGAACGTAAGCCATGTCCGCGGCGCCCATCGGCGCACCGGGATGGCCGGAGCGGGCAGCTTGAACCATCTCTGCCGAGAGAATTCGAATCGAATCTACACACACGTCGTCTATCGAGCGCGTCGCCATCTCCACTCCTTGGTGCCTCGTCACGGCTCCATAGCGCATGATACACGCTCCCACTCCGAACGGGGCGAGCCGATGTGCAAGACGGAAGAGCCCGAGCGGTACGATGCGAGAGGCATACGAGTGTGGGGCGCCTACTCGTCGGGTTGGGCGAGAACCTCCGGCGAAATCTCTACGGGAACGCGCAGGCGATAGACGCCGCGCGGCAGAGTCGCACTGAGAATATGCGGATTCAGCCGGCGCAGGCGCGAATATACAACGTCATGTTCCCGTGCCACCTTGACGAGATTCGCCCGCGAGCGCGGCACCTTGACCTCGACGAATCTGTATTCGGGAACGTGCAGGGGCTCGAGTCGAACCAAGCCGTATTTTTCCGGATCTTCGAAGATCCATTTGGCTGCGACGATCCTCGGGATATAGCGCCGCGTCTCCCGCGGCAGATAAAGATCGAAGTATGACGAAACATCCGTTTCCTCGATACGTTTGGCAACACGATTCTCGCCGGCGTTGTACGCCGCGAGCGCGAGGAACCAATCGGAGAATTCCTCTCGCAATTCCCCAAGATAGGCGATCGCGGCATCGGTGGATTTTTCCGGATTCATCCGCTCATCGACATAGCGATCGACTCTCAAGCCATAGCGGCGTCCCGTCGCGCGAATGAACTGCCATGGGCCGCGAGCCCCCGCGGGCGATGTCGCCGTCAAGATCAGATCCGACTCGATCACGGCAACGTACTTGAGGTCGTCGGGAAACCCGGCCGCGTCCAACTTCTTTTCGATCATCGGTAGAATCGTCGGCGCACGCCGCATCCAGAGCATGGGCATCATCGGACGGCTGAGAGTGATGAGAATCTCATAGGCGACAGCTTCGCGAAAATCCGGCCGGTGAAGCGGCAAGGGCTGCCCGAAGATCTCACCGGACTCGGGAATCTCGATCCCGGCGACGACCTGAGGATTGACATGCGGCGGCATCAGTGGGTCCACCGCGGCGAGCCCGGCACCCAAGTATCCCTCCCCTACTGCCATGCCTTCGTCACCAAGAGTCTCCCAGGCGACCTCGTCTGGAAGCGTGTTCCGCACACCGAAAAGCGCCAGCACCAACAAGAATGCCGCCACCAGCGCCATGGTGATGATCGTGATGCGCCCACCCACACGAGACTCCTTCCCTGTCGAGGCCTTTCATCACAGAGTATAGGGGCCGAAGAGGGCTCGCGTCCGCCCGCGCCCGCGCTTTGAAGAAGAAGCAAGGAAGAGAACTAGCTTTCGTCGACGAGACGCTCGTCGCGGGGCTCGTCGACCGGGCGCGAAGAAACCAGATGAAGTCGCGGAGACTCCTTCGTGCTCGAGAGCACGACGACCGTTTCCGTTCGCTGCACGCCCGAAATCGCATTTACGCGATCGAGGATCAGCCGTTGGAGACCGAGTCGATCGCCGACGCGAACCTTGAGCAGACATGTCGCCGAGCCCGTCACGCGATGGCACTCCTGCACCTCGGGCATGCGACCGACCTCCTCCAGAAAGACTGCTTCGTTTCGAGGATGATCGATAAAAACTTGGACATAGGCCAAGAGATCACAGCCGGAGCGACGAGCATCGAGCAATGCCGCGTAGCGCCGGATCACACCCGAACGCTCAAGTTTTTTGATGCGTTCGTGGACCGCCGCACCCGACAAACCGACTTCCCGACCGATTTCGGCCCGCGAGGTCCGCGCATTGCGCTGCAAGATATCCAAGATGAGCCGGTCGACCTCGTCGAGCCCCGAAGGGTGGAAAGTCATCGGTACGAAGGCATCATCGTTGCGGTTCCAGCCTCGACCGCGAGAAGCCTTGCGTCTCGGCACAACATCCTCCGATCTCCTTTCGTGACCCGAAGAGCCCGCGACGCGGAAAGCCCT
>JALUUK010000044.1 GCA_027021395.1 Acidobacteriota bacterium | reverse complement strand
CGATGGCCGTCGGGCTTCGCTCTGCGAGCTACGCCCGCGCTTGCGGGGCGTCCCCGTGTAAAGAGCGGGGTGCGGCGATGACCGTCGGGCTTCGCTCTGCGAGCTACGCCCGCGCTTGCGGGGCGTCCCCGTGTAAAGAGCGGGGTGCGGCGATGACCGTCGGGTTGTGGTTGGGGGGTGGGTGGAGTGTGGAAGGGTGATGGGCGGAGGTGGCGCCGGGTCGGGGGGCGGCATTAGATTCCGCTCCGTGAACCAGGTCCTGACAGAGGCGGAAATGACCGGACCGGGGAACACCACACGAGATATGGCGCTGCCGGCTGAGGGGCGCCTCGAGGGTGTCTCGATACCCGAACTCTTGTGGAGCCTCGGGGTTCGGCAGGTGACCGGCGCGCTGATCCTAGAGCGCGAAGCCTTGCGCAAGGTGATCTACCTGCGCGAAGGCCGCGTCGTCTTTGCGGCTTCCACCGATCCGGAGGACAGACTCGGGCCGTTCTTGCTGCGTCGCGGCGAAGTCGGTCTTTCGGCTCTGCTCGAGGCGGGAAGCAACGTGCTGCGAGGACGCCGGCTCGGCCAGGTGCTCGTCGAGCAAGAGGTGCTCGACTCTCACGGGGTCATGCGCGCGGTGATCGACCAAGTCCGCGAAATCGCGCTCTCCGTTTTCTCCTGGCGCGAGGGGCGGTGGCGACTAACGAGAGCGAGCCTTGCCGGTGATGAATCGATCACGCTCGATCTTTCGATGGAAGACTTGGTTCTTGCCGGAATTCGCCGGGTTCGCGATTGGCGGTGGATACATCGGGCGGTGGGTGGACCACGAGCCGTTTTCCGCGCCACCCATCCGGATCACGGCCACAACGAAGGCCTCGGCCTGACCGAGCGCGCCATCTTGGACCAAGTGCGCACGGCCTGTCGTGTCGAGACGCTCTGTCGCGAAGTGTACGCTCCGTCGTACGACATCTACCGCGCGTTGTGGGCGCTGATGATCGCCGGTCATGTAACGCGCCTAGACGAGGCGGCGGGCTACGAGAGTCTAGGCGGACCGGGCGAGGGCTTCATCGTTCCCGGCACCGTCTCGGAGTGCTTGCTAGACCTCGGAGACCGCTCGTTCAGCGGTGTCTTGCGTTTGTTTGACGGTCAGCATGAAGGGGCCATCTACCTGCACCGCGGGCAGATCGAATTCGCCACGACCAACGACCCTGAACAAGGCCTCGTCGCCTACCTTCTTCGCCGGGGAATCATCTCGGACCGAGATCGCGAAGAAGCCGTACGCAAGTTGATCTCCGGTAAGCGCATCGGTCGCCTGCTCGCGGAAGGCGGCGCACTCGGAGAAGAAGAGTTGGAGCGCTTCGTGCGGGAGCAGCTTCTAGAGGTCTGCTGTTCACTCGTGCGTTGGAAGACCGGCGAGTATCAGATCGAAGACGGGTTGCCGTCGGAAGAAGAAATCTCGCTATCGCGTTCGCCGGAAGACGTCATCGCGATCTCGATCGGAATGAACACCGCGTTTGCGCCGATGTGGGAAGAGATCGGGGGATTGGCATCGCTTTATCGACTCACACCGCAATACCTCGATCGCCTCGATCGCATGACTCTGCGCCCGCAATTGTGGGAGGTCGTTTCCCAACTCAAAGAAGAGCGCACGGTGGGAGAGATCTGCGAGTCCCGCCCCGAGTCCGATTTCGAGGTCTGCCGCATGCTTCACGCTCTGCTGGCGGTGCGTGTGATCGAGCGGGTCAGCGAAGAAGAGATCGTGCGCCGCGCGCGCGAACGACAGGAAGAGGTTCCCTCCGCAACGCAAGAACCGGCTTCGGCGAGCGGTCTCGCCTGGGATCGTGATCCGGCCGAGCAGGGCGAGCAGGCGCCGCCGCCTTACCTGGAAGCGGACGAAACGCCGTCGTCGGGACCCGTCGTCGCCGAAAGCGCGGCGGAGATGGCGCCCGAACTCTTCCCGGCAAGTTCCTCCGGCGGAGAAGCGATCATCCCGGAATGGAATCCGGTGATTCCCGGATCCGCCGACGCCGCGATCGGGAACGTCGGCGATGAGGATCCCGCGCCCGAACGACCCGGCGCCGAGCACGGTGAAGCCGAAGAAGCCGAAGATGGCGAACCCCTTGGCGAGAAGATCCTCGACGCGCCGGAGAGCCCGAAGAGTTCGACGAGCACGGTGGGAGTCGAGCAGCCGCCTCAGGCTGAGGTTGCCGACTCCTCGGAATCTTCCGCGCCTCCGGCAGCGGAAAGCACCGATGAACCGGCCGTCATCGATGCATCTCCCGCCGAAGACTCTTCACTCGAAGAGTCGGCGGTGGAATCCTCTCCATATCGTGAGGCGATATGGCAGGCTGATCCGGCGCGCACTTTGAAGATCGACCGCTCGACCATGCTGCCCTCTTCGAGCGAATCGGAGGAAGAGTCCCTGCCCATCGAGGCCGAGGGCGAGACTTCGGATGGTTCGGTGGAGGTCCCGGTTCGCGTCGTTCCCGCTTCGTCACTGGAACCGGCGACTCCGCCGGTCGATCTCGACGCGACGCTAGAAGACATCGCCGCCGTCGCCGACCTTCCCGTTTCACGAAGCGGCGATCTCCCGGTGGCACGAGATACGGACCTTCCCGTCGCGCAGAATGCGGAACTTCCCGTCGTACCCGACTCGGAACTTCCCACCGCGCCGGATGCGGAACTTCCCGTCGTACCCGACTCGGAATTTCCCACCGCGCCGGATGTAGACCTTCCCGTTGCGCAAGATGCGGAACTTCCCGTCACGGTCGGATCCGAGGAAGCGTTCGATCAGGAACTCGCGCCGACGGTTCCCGACCTTCCCGAATCCCCGGCATCCCCGGAACTCGACGGTACGCCCGCGGAATCCGCAATGGATGCGAGCGCATCCGAAGGCGCTGCACCCGAAACGAACGCACCGGAAGATGGTCGCGAGGCGCAGCCCGCCGACCCGGAGGTCTCGGCAGAGCCGGAGCCTCCGGCGGTCGAAGTCAGCGATGCGATCCAAGCGGAGGTGGAGCGCTTCAACGCACGCCATGCCGTCGTGTTCCGCCAACTGCGCATAGAGATCGGCGCAGGCGTGCGCAACTTCGTCATCACTTGCGGAAGAAGGCTAGGAGACCGTGGCGAGATTTTCGAAGGGCTCGCGCCCGACCGCGACGGCCGCTTCGACTCGCAGCGTCTCGGAGAGGCCATCGCTTTGCAGTGGCAAGGAAATCCGCGCGAGCCTCTCGACAGCTTGATCGAAACCGAGATCAATCTCGTCAGAGGCCTTCTCCCCTACGATCGTCTCGCCGCCATCGAGCAAAGTCTTCGAGCGCTCGAAGAAGAATAGCGCCCGCCCCCGAGCTCGCACGCGCCGCTTCCGATCCATGGCACCGCACCGATATCGTATTCATCACCCGGCACACCTCTTCGAGCAGCCGGTTTGCCGAAGCCCGCAGAGGCCATCCGGCGACCCCGAACCCTGCTACGGTGTCGCAGCCCGGCGCGCCGCTAGCCGCCCAACTTGCAAGCGACATGACGGGCGGTCA
Source organism: Acidobacteriota bacterium (assembly GCA_027021395.1). Taxonomy (GTDB): domain Bacteria; phylum Acidobacteriota; class Polarisedimenticolia; order J045; family J045; genus JALUUK01. The sequence goes on along the minus strand of JALUUK010000044.1, from coordinate 867 downwards.
GGTGTCTGGCTGTCCGGTGTGCGCCGGGTGCAAGCGTTCTAAGGAGAAGCAATGCGTAACGTCTTTGGCTTGATAGCGATTGTGGCATGTTTCGGACCGGCATTCGGTGGGATAGAAACCAGCATCGATGGCGAGACGCGTAGCGATGGCTCATATCGACTGGACTTGAGTCCAAGCGAGCATCTAACCAACGCCGTTCTCGTGTACACGGAACCGTCCGGCACATTGATGTTGGCTGTCTACGATACTGCGTTTCTGCAGACGTCGGAAGGTCGCGCTCTGGAAGCGTCCCTCTCTCCACTGGCGCAGGTAGAAGGAGATTTGCCGAACTTCTCTCCCACTGTCCTGCTTCCGTCACCGCCGCCCTCGAGCGACAACGCCGTCCGCATCGTCGGATACGGTGAGTATAACGGGACCACGTTCACGAATGAGCAGTTGGCCAACACGTCAACGAACCTCGCATCGTACGGCCTGCGACTCTCGATTGTCGGTTGGCCGGCGGGCGGCGGCCTGTCGATTGAGACGTGCAGCAAGTGTGGAGCGAACGAGAAGAACTGTGGTCGCGTTACCGACTGTACCAGTCCATCGGCAAGTTCCAGGAACTCTATGTCGGCCGTCGTGGCCAGGAAACTGGAGCGGAAAGAAGAGCTGATGGAGATCACCGATGAACGATCTCGCCAAGGCCCATCTCGAAGCCGGTAAGGCCTGGGAGCTAGGCGCGACCGAGGCCGAGATGGCCGGGGTTCTGCTCGATATCCGTCACGGACAATGGCGATGGGATGATTCGATTGCCGGCCATGGATCTTTCTTCCATGCTCCTGAAGAGACACTGCGTCTGCTTGGAGTCGCCAACGACAAGGCCCAGAG
>JALUUK010000043.1 GCA_027021395.1 Acidobacteriota bacterium | reverse complement strand
GCGTTCGATCTGAGTCGAGACCGGCTCTTGCTTGAGAATACGCTCGAGGCAGCGCGCGGCTTTTCCGGGCTGTCTCGCCTCGAGAAAGAGTTCGGCCGCCCGCAGCACGTCGCCGGCATGCTCGAAAAGAACCGCCGCAGAAGCCGGTTTGCCGCCCTTTTCCTGAACCTCCGCCGCTCGACGCGTCGAGCCGGCCTTGACGAAGAGCTGTGCCGCGCGTTCTCGATCGCCCGACTTGAGCGCCGTTTCCGCGGCTTTGAGGCTCAGGCCCCCAAGCTCGTATTGTCGCGAGGCCGTCTCCAACTGTCCCATCTCTTCCGCGACTTCGCCGGCGAGTTGGTGATGACCGCCCCGCAGATACATCTTCAGCGCTCGATCCGGCTGTCCCGCCAGTCGATAGAGATCACCTGCGCGTGCGTGATCGCCCTTGAGGGCCGCCCATCGGGCTTTGCCGAGCCAAGCTGATGCCATGGAGTCATCCGGACCTATCCCGGAGAAAGATAGACCCCCGCGTGATTGCGGGCACCCCTCGATGGGAAGGTGCTTTTCCGCACCGCACGACGGGAAAAGAGGGGATGGGGATTCTGGCTGCGAGGCGGCGCCTCGCGGCATCGGCCGCACCGTGCGCCGGTTCGGATCGTGCGCTGCACCTTCGCGACGCAGCGCATGAACCCGGGCTAGAGCAGGGACTCGATTTGGTCCATGACTTCTTCCATCTCGGCCATCGTGGAGCGGAAGGGGATGGGGGAAGTGATGTCGACGCCGGCGTCGATCAAGAGATCGACCGGGGCTTTGGTCGAGCCTGCGGAAAGGAAACGAAGATAGCGCTCCCTCGCCTCGTCGTTTCCTTGAAGGATTCGTCGCGCGAGATCGGTGGAGGCAATGAAGCTCGTCGCGTACTGGTAGACGTAGAAATTGTAGTGGAAATGCGGCACGTAGGACCATTCCGCAGCGTAGGCTTCATCGAAGGTCAGATGACCGCTCGCCTCGCCGTGGTACTCGCGCACCAACTCCGCGTAAATCGTATTGAGCGCATCCTGAGTCAGAGCTTCGCCCGCATCGACGCGTTCGTGAATCTTCCATTCGAATTCGGCGAACATCGTCTGTCGGAAGACCGTGCCGCGCAGGTTCTCGAGCTGGTTGCCGAGAAGCGCGAGGCGTTGGTCGTTCGTCTCGGCCGTTTCGAGAGCGTGATGGAAGAGCAGCGTTTCGTTCAGCGTGGACGCCACCTCGGCGACGAAGATCACATAGTGCGCGTTGGGATAGCGCTGCGTCCTTTGCGAATACAGGGAATGCATCAGATGGCCGGCTTCATGCGCAAAGGTCGAGGTGGAGTTGTAGTCGGAGTGATGGTTGAGAAGCATGAAGGGATGCACGCCGTAGGCGCCGTCGTTGACGTAGGCGCCGCTACGTTTTCCCGGTCGCGGTTCGACATCGATCCATCGGCGGGCGATGGCTTGCTTGAGATCGGAAACATAGCGATCCCCGAGCGGATGAAGGGCGTCGAGCACGAGGCGACATGTCGCCTCCCAGGAATAGTCGGTTTCGATCTTCTGCACCAATGGGGCGTGAATGTCGAAATAGCGGAGGTCGTCGACGCCGAGAATGCGCGCCCGCAGGTCGAGATAGCGATACAGAGTCGGCAAGGCTTGCCGGATCTCGTGGACGAGCATCCTATAGACCGCCGTATCGACCTCGTTCGCCGAAAGAGCGGCGTCGAGACAGGTCGGATATTTTCTCGCCCGCGCGTGAAAGACGTGTTCCTTGACGGAGGCGTACAAGGCGGCGGCCATGGTCGATCCATAGCTCTTGAGCGTGCCGTGAAAGGCGTCGAAGACACGGCGTCGATCTTCGCGGCAGGCGGCGGCGCGTTCCTTCGTGAAAGTGGTCGGATCGATGCGTACCGTGCGCCCGCCTTCGAGCGTCACCTCCGGCCAAGGCATCTCGGCATTGCGCAGGATCGAGGAAATGACTTCTCCATCGCCACGAATCATCTGAGCTAGACCGAGCAAGCGTTCCTGTTCATGATCGAGAGTGTGCGCGCGCTGTTTTTCCACCTTTTCGAAGTAGCGCTCGTATTCTCGCAACGACTCGTCATGGGCGAGATGCTCTCGCAAGCGCTCGGGGGGAAGAGCCAGGATTTCCGGTGCGAGCCAAGCGGTCATGGTCGAGAAATCGGCGAGCAGAGCTTCGGCGCTTTGGCGCATGCCCTGCGCCGCATCCTGTCTCGTATCCTGGTCGCTGAGCATGGATGCGTAGGCGAAGAGCTTTTCGGCTTCGCGAGCTAGCGAGAAGTAGGCGTCGAGCGCCGTGCGAAGCGGTTCTGAACCCAGATGGATCGTGCCGCGAAGCTTTTCGAAATCGGGCAGGCGTTTCGCCAGGGATCGCCGCGCGGCACGCCACGCCTCCGGCGAAGGGTAGATGTCGGCAAGTTCCCAGGTGCGCTCTTGCGCTGCGGAGGGGCTCATCTTGGACGTCGGGCGCGGAATCTAGTTTCCGGAGGCATCGGCGGGTAGACGACCGAGAGCGCGCCGCGCAGCGTCACGCACGCTCGCAGATCGATCTCGTTGCAGCGCTTCGAGGGTCTCGCGCCCGTTTTCGGATGCGATCCGACCCAAAGCCGTCGCCACCTGTTTCCGCACGCCCGGTTCGGCATCTTTGGCGAGTTCTTCGAGCGCATCGATCGCCGCCGATCCTCCGATGGTCCCTAGGGCTTGGGCGACGGCGCTGCGAATCTCCTTGGTGGCGGAGCGGGAATCTCTTGCCGCAGCGAGCAACGCGGGCACCTGCTCCGGTCCTCCGACTTGGCCGAGGCCGCCGATGGACATCGCGCGCACGCCCGCGTCCGGGTCGCTGACGAAAGCGATCAGCGCATCGGCCGCCGGGCGACCGAGCCCGGCGAGCGAGCCGACGGCTTCGAGGCGAACGCTCGGATCGAGATCGCCCTTGAGTTCGAGAAGGTCGGGAATGGCCTTTTCGCCGACGAGATCCGCAAGCGCCACGGCGGCGGATGCACGAACCTCCGCTTCGGCATCCTCGCGCATCATCTTGCCGACGGCGTCGGCGGCGCGTGCATCGCCGATGTTGCGTATGGCGCGCAGGGTATAGCGTCGCACCCGCGTGCTCTCGTCTTTGAGCAATTCGATCAGCGCATCGACCGATCGAGAATCCCGCATGTCGGTGACGGCGCTGATCGCTCCGATCTTGACGGAGACCGATGGATCCCGCAGCAACTTGCGCACTTCCGGGAGGGCTTGCTCGTAACCGATGCGTCCGAGAGCGCGCGCGGCGGCGGCCCGCACCAGTTCCGACGGGCGTTGCGGCATGCCCTCTTCGACTTCGACTTTCGGCAGCAGCGACAAGAGCACGGCCGCAGCTTCGGGTGTTCCGATCGTTGCGAGCGCTTCATCGGTGGCGGGAAGGGCGGCAATGTCGGAGTACTCGCGCGCAATCTCGCCGAGTCTCTTGACGGACGCGCCGTCTCTCGCGACTTGAATGCTCAAGATGGCGGAACGGATGACGACTTCGCTGACGTCCTCGAGGCCGCGCCGAAAGAGCGCCACGGCCTTGGGGTCGCGCGCGAAATCATCGCGCAGCGTGTTGAGCACTTCGACGCGCACGCCGTAGTCGGGATCTTCAAAGGCGGTCGAGCACAAGGCCCGCGAGCGTTCATGGCCCCACATGCGGCAGGATGCGCGCACCGCGCTGTCGCGCACGGTGCGGTCGGGATCGTTGTAGAGCTTTTCGAGAAGATCGATACCGTCCTCGCGCAGCAACTCGAAGATGGACCAGACGAGTTCTTGGCGGAAATAGGCATCGCGATCGAGAAGCAGCTTTTCGAGGATCGGTCGCGCTTGCTTGCCCGAGACCTTCAGCCGAACCAATTCGCGCAGTCCGCGAACGCGATCGCCGGAAGAAGGGGATTCGAGCCGGCGGATCAGAGGCGAGAGATCGATCTCGTCATCCGCTCGGACCACCCCACCGGAGAAAATGAACAGCGACGAGATCATGCCGACCATCAAGGTCGTGCTCGTCATCCGCTTCGCAAGACGAAAAGTCGCAAGGTGGGCTCGGGTCAACATGGCTTACCTCTGTCGGCGTACCCCCTCGCATCGCCGCGCAGCGCAAGGAGGAAGGTTAGTCGTCCGACGGTGATATTGCCAGAATCAGGGATGGGAGCCGGAACTCGGAAGCGAGGTCGGCTCCGCGGAATCGACGAAGATCTCGGAAGCGGCAGCGGCGGATGGCGGCGCGCTTGCGGCGAGCGGCGCGATGACCGTATTCCCCGAGCGAATTTCCTTGAGGTAGGCCTTGGGAGGAAGCTTGCGCAGCTTGAGGAAGGTTCGGTAGAAGTGCCGATAGCTTTGGTAGCCGACCGTGCGGGCG
>JALUUK010000042.1 GCA_027021395.1 Acidobacteriota bacterium | reverse complement strand
GCCTTTTCCGGCTGTCCCGCTTGGACGTACTCGATGGAAAGGTTGGCCACGGCATACCAGTAGCTGCGCTGCGCTTCGGGATCATCAGGTGCTGATCGCGCACGGACCGCCTCGAGATCGACCGCTCGACGCAGATAACCCAGTCCTTCATCCGCGCGATCGCCATAAACGAGTTCTGAGCCAAGCGCTGCGTAGGCGCTCGCCAAACCTCGCGAGATTTCCGGCACGTCGGGATGATCGTCTCGCGCCCTCTTGTAAACGTCGATCGCCCGCTCGAAGGCGACGATCGCCGCGGAGGAGTTCTCCTGCCACGAGTAAATCTTTCCGAGCAGGCGAAGCGCATCTCCGTATTCGACGCGGTAGCGCGCTTCGCCCGGGTGCTCATCGCCTAGCTCTCGTAGCCGTGTACGATTTCCTTCGATCAATGCGGCCCCGATTTCCAGATCGCCCGCAAAAAACTCCAGCATGGCGGCGCGGATCGGTAGGGTGGCGCATACGTAGCGCAAATCGAGCGAACTTTGCTTCGTGACCCCGTACTCGTCGCACATCTCCATACCCGCAGCATACGAACTCTTTGCGCCTTTGGAGTCTCCCAGATTGTCGAAGGATGGGTGCCCTTGCAGATCACCCACACGTAGATAGGCGTTGCCGACGCTCGCCGCGAGTTCGTCGTTGCCGACAACGTCGCCCCGCAGCTTCTCGAGATAGTCGAGTGCCCGCGCGACCAAGCCTTTGCGCACTCCCGTCGTCCCCGGAATCTCTGAAAGCTCGTCGTTCACGTCGAAGATCAGCGCTTCCGTCAACTGACGTACTTCCTCGTAGCGCCTCTGGGCCTGCTCGCCGGCGGCGAGGGCTGCGCGAGTCTGTATCCAAGTGGCGATGGATCCGGCCAAGAGCACCAGAACGATGAATGCAATCGCAATGGTGGGCACGCGGTGCCGCCGGACGAATTTCTTCAGGCGATAGGCCTTCGTGGCGGGTCTCGCCCGCACCGGCATCCCGGTCAGATAGTTTTCGATATCCGCGGCCAACTCCCGGGCGGAAGCATAGCGTTCCGCCGGATCGGTCTTCATGGCCATGGCGAGTATGTTGTCGATATCTCCTTCGAGGGCCTTCACATGATTCGGATTGAGCATGGACTCGCGCGCCGCTTGGGACGCCGGACGGGTATTGCCTTCGATGGTCGCTCGCTGCAGGGCAAGGATGTCGGAAGCTTCGGCGTCGTACGGACTCTTGCCCGTGAGCAGCTTGTAGAGAAGAACGCCGAGAGCGTAGACATCGGTTGCAGTCGTGATCGGCTGCCCGGCAAGCTGCTCCGGAGCGGCGTAGCGCGGCGTCATCAATCGCGTCACCGTACGCTTACCCTCATCGGGCAACTCGTCGCCAAGCAGCTTGGCGATACCGAAATCGAGCAACTTGGGAGTGCCGGAATCATCGACGAGCACATTCGACGGCTTGATATCGCGATGAACGATCAACTGATGATGTGCCGATTGCACGGCTTCGCAGACCTTCTGAAACAATCGCAAGATATCGGAAAGCGATGGCTTCGTCTCTTCGCAGTATTGATCGATCGGCCGGCCGTCGGCGAGTTCCATGACGACATAGGGACCATACGTATCAAGCGATCCGGCATCGAGCAGACGTGCGATATGCGGATGATCCAATTGCGCGAGAATCTGCCGTTCTTGGACGAAGCGCCGGTGCCCCTCTCCATCGAGTGACGCGTGCGACAAGAACTTTACCGCGACATCCTTGTCGAATTGCGCATCCGAACGTCGCGCCCGGTACACGACTCCCATCCCGCCGACACCGATTCTCTCGACGATCTCGTAGGTGCCGATCGAACGGCCGGCGAGATCCGGGAAAGTCATCTTCGCGTCGAGTTCCACCGCGGGTTCATCGAGCGGGCCGGAGGTGCGCTCGGCGAAAGGGATCAGAGCGCGTAGCTCTTCTGCAACTTGTGGCTGATCTGCTGCAACGCGCTCGATGTATCGCGCACGATCGTCACCCGAGAGTGCTTCGAGCGCCTGAAGATGTTCCGCGAGGCGGGTCCAGTCCGACCTGCTCACGAAGTCGACTCTGAGAGTTCTCGCATCAACCACGCGCGAGCCATGGTCCAATCTCTCTCGATGGTCGCAAGCGAAGAACCGAGGACGCAAGCGATCTCCTTCATCGTCATCCCTACGAAAAAGCGCATCTCGACGACCTTTGCCGCGCGTTCGTTCCTCTTGGCAAGCCGTCCGAGCACCCGGTCGATCTCGACCATGTTTTTCGCCGGATCGTCCGCGCGAATCAGAGACTCGTCGAAGGTGCGCGGGTCGAGTCCGCCGCCTCGCTTTTCCGCGCTCCGCTTGCGCGCACGATCGACGAGGATCTGGCGCATCTGGCGTGCTGCAATGGCGAAAAAATGCGCCCGTGAGGCCCACGGCACCTCGGCGGATCGCACGAGCTTGAGGTAGGTCTCATGGACGAGATCCGTCGTGTTCAGGGTCTTTTCTGCGAAACCACCATTGAGGCGATTGTGGGCGATGGCGCGCAACTCGTCGTAGACGGCGCGGATGACCTCGTCGCGCGCTTGTTCGTTCCCGTCGCCCCACTTTCTCAGCAGTACGGTGATGTCCGGCGAACCGTCCCCTTTTGACACCTCGGTAACTCCCTATTGGTCACACTCAAGGGAATATACCGCCTGGTACCCTCTTCGGTCTCCTTCCGCTGATATTCCGTACAAATGCAAGCAGGGCGTGGGCCGCTAGGCGCTGGAAAGAGGCCGTTCCTCCCTCCGCGGCTTCTACGTCGACCCTGCCCGCTTGCATGCGCCGCCTTGCTCCACTTAGAGAAGATTTCCCTAGGGACAGGCGGTCCCGCTGCGCTCGCTTCCGGTGGACGCACTGCCGAGCGAGCCGACCCCTTCGGAGGGACAGGCGTTGCGGGCGCGACTGAGGTAGAAGAACGCGCTGCCGGGTGCCGGTGTTTCGGCATCCGTGCTCGTCGTCGAGCTGGACATCGTTTCGAGACAGGTCGTATTGGTATTGAAGTCCGCTGCCTGCGAGCTGCGCAGAAGATCGTAGGATTCACTGCCCGGTGTCCCGCCGAGATCTGTCGGAGCCAGCCACTCGATCGTCGTGACCGACGTGCCGGTGTCGTGCGTAAGAGTCGTGTTGCGCGTTTCGCCGGGCCTGCCGTACACCGTGCCGTCGCCGTCGTTGCAATCACCGGGAAGACCGGCATAGCCGGCCGGCTGCTCGCAGGCCGAGATCGAGTCGCTGCTGTCGCCGTAGCCGTCACCGTCGTCATCGCGGTACCACTCCGAGGCGGTACAAGCGGTCGACGCGCAATAGCCGCCGTGATCTGGGTTGAAGAAAGTGTTGTCGACGCGACCACCCCATACGAGCATTTCGGTCCCCGCCCAAACCGCGCTGTGCCCGTAGCGCCCGGTCGGCACCTCGGCCGTAGTCATCGGTGTCCAGACCATGTTGACCGGATCGTAGCGCCCCCCGGTATCGCGAATCTGGCCCCCTGCCGCACGGCCGCCCCAGACGAGCATCTCCTCGCCCGACCAAACCGCCGTATGCAAAGTCCGCGGTGCCGGCGCATCGAGAACCGGCGTCGGTGTCCAGGTATCGGTCGACGGATCGTAGTGCGCGCCGGTGTCGGCACCGCCCGTACCGTCGTTGCCGCCCCAGAGAACGACTTCACTGCCCGTCCAGACCGCTGCGTGCTCCGCCCGAGCGTCGGGCGCACCGGTCGCGGAGATCGTCGTCCATGTGTCGGCCACGGGATCGTAGAGCCGGCCGTCGTTCAAGTACCCACCGGAAGCGACTCCACCCCAGAGAAACGCCTGGCTTCCCGTCCAGACGAAGGGCGTCTTCCGGCGCGCCGAGAGCGCGTTGGTCGCCGACATGGGTGTCCAGCTATCGGCGACAGGATCGTAGCGCGCTCCATCATCTAGCGGGAAGTCGCCTGTACCGCCCCAGATGAGCATCTCGCTACCGGACCAGGTCGCGGAATGATACTCGCGACCGGCGGGTGCATTGGTGAGCGTCGTGGACGTCCAGGTATCCGTCGTGGGATCGTAGCGCCCACCGGTGTTTTCCCAGGTGTCTAGCGTTCCACCCCAGACGATCATCTCGGTCCCGGTCCAGACCGCGCTATGGTTCTGGCGAAATGTCGGAACATTCGTATGCGAGTACGGTCTCCAATCATCGAGAGCCGGATCGTAGCGCCTGCCGGTCTCGAAATCACCGAACGCCCCTCGACCGCCGAAAATGATCATCTCACTACCAGTCCACACGGCCGTGTGCCCTGCTCGTGGTGAGGGTGCGGGCGAGGCATAGGGCTCGGACCACATGCCCAGGCTCGGAGTCCAGATCTCGCCCGTCGCTTCC
>JALUUK010000041.1 GCA_027021395.1 Acidobacteriota bacterium | reverse complement strand
TAGCGATGCTTCGATCAGATCCACATCACGCTGGTCGATTCGGCGGTCTCCGCTCAGGTCCAATTCCCGGCGATAGGCCGGATCGCCGAACTGTGTGCCCATGCCCATCACCACCCTGTCGCGATCCGCCAAGCCCGCCCGACCGGAGGAATCCACATCGAGCAAGGCTTGATGAGCGAGCAAGAAGTCCTCGGTCTTGGGGACCGGATTGAGCACGAGAAGATCATCTGTTGCGAGGCTGCCGCCGTTGAGCACGACCTCTACCCGCATGCGCTCGTGGGACAGCACTTGCGTCGAAAGGATCGAGGCCGAGGGGTTGGTCGTGACCACCTGCGCGCCCGGCATGAAGTTGCGGCCCTCGATGGTCGCGAAAGTCCGTCCGATCACACCAAGCGGAAGATCGACATCGTCGATCCGAGGCCTTGGTGTACTGCGGATCACGCGGCTCGGCTCGGCGGCACGGTTTCCATACACGTCGTAAGGTCTCACCCGAAAGCCGTAGATCACGCCGTCTTCGAGATCGGTGACCGCCACCTTCGTCGCCTCCCCGGCATCGATGACCTCCAAGACACGGTCCTCGGCATTCAGCACCTCGAGTTCGTAACCGGCGATGATCTCTCCTTCCGACGGCGCCCAGGCGATCGTCAGCTCGCCCGCGAAGGCGCAGGTCGACGCCAAGTACGGAATCAGACTCGAAGCGAGCCATGTCATGACAGTGCGTCTCATCTCGACCTCTCCGGGTATTCGATCCGCGCGCCGATCATTCGGCGACACCGATCGACTTGTTTTGAGCCTCGGAGCTCAGCTCCGTGGTGAAATTCACGCGCACTTTCTGGCGCTTCTTGATCATCGACATGCCGTTGACGGTCAGCAAGCGAATGCCCGAGCGCCCCGTGCGTACGACGATGCGGTACTTCCTGCCCGGCTTGAGTTCTTCGGCCGTGCGGATCACGACGGTTCGCCCGCCATCTTCTAGGACCGGGATGCCGGCAAGCGGAAGTTGCTTCTTGTAGCCCCTCTTCGAAATTCGAATCACTCTGAAGATGTTGTCGGTCAGCGTCTGCTGTGCGACGGGGTGAGAGAATCCGAGGCGGAACTCCGCCTCGAGAGGAATATTGCTGTTCTCCGGCGGAGCGCTGGTTCCTCCCGGCGTCAGCTCGGCGAATGCAGCATCTGCCTGAGGCAGTGCTGCGAAAACGGAGTCTAGGCCATCGTCGGTCGTCCACGCTTCGGACTTCCACAGATCCGTACCGATCAAGGATTCGAGCCCCGCATCCTTCAATGCTTGGACCGTATTCCGATCGCGGAAGTTCACCGCCGTCCAGTAGAGTGCCGCAGCGTCCATCGGGTCGGCCAGCTTGATCACGACCCGTCGCCCACCATTGGTAAAGACGGGCGAATCCGGTGTCTGCGACAGCACCCGCGTGCGCAGCCGTATACGGAAGATCTTCTGCAGCTGTCCGCGAGTGAGCACCTGCTCGAGCCCGCGCATGTCTCGATCGAAGGTGATCGACGCCTGCGTCAGATCGAGCGAAATACCGCTGTCGCCGCCGGCAGGCCAAGTGGATACGACTTGCGCGCTCCCCTGCGGATCCGGGTTTTCGTCTTCCCGGACGGTAAAGCCGGTGCCCTGCGTATAGGTCGAGGCGAGAGGGTTCCCGGCAAGATCCTTGACGCCGTTGGCCCCGCCGAGAACTCGGATGCGATAGGTCGCCCCGGCGATGAGTGCCGATGCCGGTCGCAAGGTGACGCGGTTTGCGTTGGTGGAGGGATAGCCGGAGGCCTGGGCCACGGCTTGCCCCTGCGCATTGAGCAGCATCACCGTCGATGAACTCACCGTCGTCGAATCGACGTCTTCGCTGAAGGTCACTTGTGGAAGCACCGTCGCTGCGATGTCTTGCGCTCCGTTGCCCGGAGTGGTCGAGTCGACCGTCGGCGGAGTGGTATCTTCCGGGTTGTTGCCGCCGTTGCCGGCCTCGAGAACTTCGATCGCGTTTTGGCGCGCACCGAAAACCCAAGGTTGCGAGAGCGGATCATCCCAGGTCAGATCGGGGTTTTCGGCATAGAGGGTGCTGAATCCGGGAGCCGCTCCTTCCGGCGCTTCGACGACGACGGTCATCGTCGAGCACGAATCGACCGCCGTCGAACGTACGATCAGATCCTGATGCGACAACCTCACCCTCGCCGGAGGACGAGAAGCCACGCCGTCCTCGCCTCCATAGAAGTTCGAGCCGGTGACGGTGAAGGTCACCGTATCGCCCTGAGCGATCACCCCCGGGATGACGCTCGAAACGGTTGGACGCGGCCATCCTTTGACCGGATCGCTATCCTGCTCGCTCTCCAATCCGCCCGCGTCGTAGGCGCGCACCGTGATGTACCAGAAGGTGCAGTCCTCGAGCCCGGTCAACGTCGTCGAGGTCACATTGCCCACGTCGACGACGTTCTCGTTCACGCCGAGCGTACGACCGTAGTAGACGCGATAACCGGCGACGTCCCAATCGGGAACGGCATCCCAACGGATCTCGATCTCGCCGGCGCCTGCGTTACCCGCAGAAAACATGCCGGCGACCAGCCCGATCACAAGAACTTTCAAGCTCGCTACGAAAGCGATGCGGCGGCTTGGCGCGCTTTGTCTCTCCCGACCTCTCATCGACTCTGCTCCCGGGTTGTCAAGCATGCTGCGGCACTTTCCACTCCGTCATTGCAATCGAGGTACCACCATGAGACGGCGGTGGTTCGACCAACCGGCCACCTCTAGCTCGCTGATAAATCGGAGGTTATCTGCTGCCCACCTCCGGGGACGACCATCGGCTCGATGGCCATGATGACGATATCGTAATCACGCTGACCGTCTCTGTGCTAGCGCGTATCGCCCCGCCGGAGGTTTCCGACGCGTCCGGGCGGAAGGTTTTCGGTGGTGAATCCCGGCTCCTGTGTCCAGGTCTGCTCCATGGCGTTGCCCGCCTCGTCCTTTACGCCGAGGATCCCGCCGAGCACCCGAATGCGGTAGGTGGTCAACTCGTCGAGTTCTGCGGCGGGGATGATCGTCACGCTCGTCCCATCGGCGGAAAGCTGAGGCGAATTCGCTGCCTGTGGAACGGAATCACCGTTTGCCCGAATCAGGCGCACGGATGTCTTGGTCACGCTCGACGGGCGCAAGGGCTCGTCGAAACGGACCACCGGACGCACGCCCACCAAGACATCGCTCGCCCCGGCATCCGGTGTGGTACCGGTCACCCGCGGGCCGGTGGTATCCGCGCCGACGGCGGTGGTGAATCCCGGACTCTGTTCCCAGTCGGCATCCATCGGTGTTCCGCCGGCGTCCTTCACGCCCGAGGTTCCGCCGACGACGTAGATGCGATAGGTCGCTTCCGCCGCAAGATCTGCAGCCAGAGTGATGGTGGCCGTCAGACCGTCAGCCGAGAGAGTCGGCGACCCGCTCGCCTGAGCCACGGCCGCACCGGTTTCATCGAGAAGTCGAAGCGTCGTCGACGTGATCGTCGAAGCATCCATCGCCTCGCTGAAGGTGACCGTCGGCTGCACCGTCACCGGGACGTCGGTCGCTCCCGCGGCCGGTGTCGTCGATGACACGGTGGGGGCCGCATCTTGGGCCGTAACGGTAAAAGCGGAACTCTTCGTCCCGAAGGATTGATCCGGATTGACGACTGTGACGGACCGCGATCCGGTCGGAGCCGTGGCGGCGATCTGGATGTCGACGGCCAGTTCGGTGCACGAGTTGCGCCGGACTTGTGTGACGGTGATGCCGCTGCCGCTGAACTCCACCGTCGCTCCATCGTCGAACGATTCGCCGGCGACGGTCAACGTATAGGAAGCCCCCTGCTCACCGCTCGAAGGCGTTACCGACCCGACCACCGGCCGGGGCAACCCCGCCAATTCGTTGGAGAATGCGTTCGATTCCAGGCCGCCCGTATCGTAGGCCTTGACGGCGATGTAGTAGCGCGTACACGCAGCCAAACCGCTGAGCGTGGTCGACGTCGTATTCCCCACGTCCTTGACATCGGAATACGAGCCCGGAGACGTCCCGTAGTACACCTTGTAACCCATCAGATCCGGATCGGAAACGGGGTCCCAGGCGAGGTCGATGGTTCCGGCCATTGCCGAAGCGGACAGAAAAACCGTGATGAAAAGAGCGACCCCCAACGAACGCGAATGCAGCATGACTCCCGACCTCCGTCGCCGCCGGCACAGGGCGGGCCGCTTTCTCCTCTCGGGCCCGAGCGAGAAAGAACGGCGCGGAAGGCTTTGCAATCTCTAGGCCAGGGGGTCGTCGAAGGCGTCGAAGGCGGCAACTCGTTTGTTCGCAAACTTTGAGCCGTGTTTTCCCCGAGCGCACTCTCTCCCGTCACTCGGCGGCGGAACCACTTCGCGTTTCTTCTTTCAATAACGTCAC
>JALUUK010000040.1 GCA_027021395.1 Acidobacteriota bacterium | reverse complement strand
AGGTCGTCCGGATATGATCGCCTATGCCGAGCGGCATGGGATCGACGTCAAGACCACGGCGGCCAAGCCCTACAGCGAGGACGACAATCTCCTGCATATCAGCCATGAGGCGGGTGTTCTCGAATCGCCCGAATTCGCCGCACCGGAGCATGTGTACTCGAAGACCGTGTCCCCGGAGGCCGCCCCCGAGGAAGCTCTGTCCATCGAAATGACCTTTGCCAACGGTCTACCGGTTCGCGTGAAGAATCTTTCCGACCAGACGGAAAAACAGGATCCGCTCGAGCTTTTTCTCTATCTCAACGAGTTGGGGCGCAGACATGGGATCGGAAGAATCGATATCGTCGAGAATCGATTCATCGGCGTGAAATCGCGTGGTATCTACGAGACGCCCGGCGGAACGATTCTCTATCACGCGCATCGCGATATCGAAGGGATTGCGATGGATCGTGAGGTGATGCGCCTACGCGATATGCTCTCGGCCAAGCTTGCGGAATTGATCTACAACGGCTTCTGGTTCAGCCCGGAGATGGACTTCTTGATGTCGGCGATCGACAAGAGTCAGGAACTCATCGACGGACGCGTCACATTGAAGCTCTACAAGGGCGGTGTGCACGTGATAGCACGCGAAAGCCCGAGCAGCTTGTACGACCGGGAGTTTTCGAGCATGGATGTCGAAGGGGGATTCGATCAGCAAGATGCCGAGGGATTCATCAAGATCAATGCGATTCGCTTGATGGCTCACCATGCGATCACATGCCGGCGCCGGGAAGAGCTTTCGCGCGGCGAAGGCGTTCCCAGTGACCGTAAGTGAGACATCGCCAAGCCCATTCCGCAGGCCCGAAGCGAAAACGACGCAGCCAAAGCGGAGAGAGGATCATCTGCGCGACCCACATCGCCACGACGAATCCCATTTGCTCGAAGCGCGATACTTTGCCGAAGAGACCGAAGCCGTAGCCGTAGAACAAAGTCGTGAAGACGATGGAGTGCAAGAGGTAGTTGCTCAATGCCATGCGGCCGACGGCGGCGAGCGATGACTTGATTTTCGTGAGGGGAACGCTCCGATAGATCAGCATCGCGAGGGCGATATGGCCGAGTGCCACAAGGATGTTGCCGAATGAATTGATGTGGAAGGCGAGTTTCATGTGGTGAACTTGGTCGAAATCGTGCGCAACGAGATCCCACGCGGCATAGGACGTCATGGGTAACCCTAGGCCATAGCCAAGCCACAGGCAGCGAAGATAGAATCCCGCGCTACGCTGCGAGGCGAAAATCCTCCATTTCATCAATGCCATGCCGAGCAACATGACGCCGCCGAGCAGCCAGAAGAGATAGAAGAGATTGAGAGCGATCTGGTGTTCGAGGAATTTCGGGGCGCGGTATCGCAGGATGTCGATGTAAGTGCCTCGATAGATTTGGAGCATCTCCGCAATCTTCTCTTGACCAGGTTCAATATCATCTTTCAATTCGCGCCACTCGCGCAGAGTCTCTTCGTCTGCGGGGCTTAGTGCGACACCCGATGAGGCCATCGCCTCGATCGACTCGGCCGACGATCTCAAGAATTCGGCGTGGAAGCCAAGGGCGACGATCGGCAGAGAGGAGAGCGAGATCATCAGCAGGCCGAAGGAAAGCAACCGTCTTGGTGACCAATCCCTCGCAACGAAGAGAAAAAGGCCGCAGGTGCCGTAGTTGAAAAGAATGTCGCCCCACCAGAGAAGATAGCCGTGAAGCGAGCCGATGATCATTAGCCAGAAGATACGGCGGTAGTAGATTCGCGCGAAATCGCGCGCTTTGCGCGCAACGCGTTGATTCATCAGAATCAGCCCGGCGCCGAAAAGCATCGAAAAGATCGTGATGAATTTGCCGAAGACGAAGACATGCGTAAAGACCCACGTTGCGAAATCCAGGCTCGATTCGCGCCCCCACAGCCGGGGATTGTCGATGACGGCTTCCGGTACGGCAAACGCAGAGATGTTGATGATGAGGATGCCGAAGAGGGCTGCGCCGCGAAGGAAATCGACCGACTCCACGCGATCCGCTTCGCGAACCGGTGACGCGGCGGTTCCCGGCAATCCTTCTTGTCGTTGAGGCGAGTCTGTCATTAGGTATCGAGGCGCAGCGGGGCGACCGCGTGGCGGAGTATGCGCCGGAGCCGCAAGCTCAGCAGCAAGGCCACGATGGCGAGGCCGATGGCGCAACCCCACCAGAGGCCTCGAGGTCCAACGTCCGTCTCGAACGCCAAGTACCAGCCGAGCGGAATGCCGACCAGCCAAAATGCGAATCCGTGCATGAGCATCGGCATGCGTGTATCCGCCGCGCCGCGCAATGCCCCGGAGGCTACGATCTGCAGGCCATCGACAATCTGAAAGACTCCTGCAATGGGAATGAAGACGGCGGCCATGGCGATCACCTCCGGATCCGGCGAATAGGCGCGTGCCAGTTCATGTGGCCGGAAGATGAAGATACACGCACAAAGCGACATGAACGAAACCCCAAAAGCACACGCCGTCAGCGCGGCTTGTCGAGCCGCAGCCGGCTGTCGACGCCCGACCGCATGGCCGACCCGCACGGCGGCGGCCATCGAGATTCCGAGCGGAACCATGAAGGTCAGAGAGGCGAGATTGATGGCGACTTGGTGCCCAGCCATCGTCGTCGCTCCGAAATGTCCCATCAGGACGGCCATCACCGCGAAGGCTCCGAATTCAGCGCTGATCTGAATCCCGATGGGCAATCCGATGGAGAGCATCTGGCGAAACGGAGCCCAGCGAAAGAAGGGGCGCGGGGAACCGTCCTTTTGCCGCAATCTTGGCCAGATGACGGCTAGCAGGCTCAAGGCCAAGCCCCATCGACAGATGGTTGAAGCCCACGCGGTGCCGACGGATCCGAGCGCAGGAATACCGAGTCCGCCGAAGATCAGAATCCGATTCAGCAGGACGTTGGCGACATTCATCGCCAGAATCGTCCATACGATCGCGCGCATGCGATGCATGGCCTGCAGAGACTGGCGTAAGGCGAAGAAGATGAGAAAGGCGATCGCACCGGGTATGGATACGTGGACGTAGGCGCTCGCTTCAGGAATCACCTCTGCCGGCTGGTTGAGCATCTCTAGGACCTGAGCCGCCGGTGCCATGATCAACATCGAGACGAAAGAAAGGGCGAGTGCGAGCACGAGGCCTCGTCGGATCACCCGCGTCACGGCGGCCTCGTCGCCGGCTCCGAGAGCTTGCGAGACGAACGGATCGATCGAAGTCAGTGTGCCCATCATGAAGATGACCGCCGACATGAAGTACACGTGTCCGAGCGCGATTGCCGCGAGCGACTCGCCCGAGATGCGGCCGACCATCAGCATGTCGACGGTGCCCATGGCCATCAGGCCGAGTTGGACGACGATGACCGGGAGCGCGAGGCGCAGGAGGGACGCCACCTCGTGTTTGGCTCTTCCGCGCTCCGATCCTCTTCCTGTTGTCGTCTTCATCCGCCGACGATAACCCGCTGGGGAAGATGTCTCTACAAGCCCGAAAAACGCGATCGTGTTTCAGGCGGCTTGAGGTATGATCAGGGCGCTCAACTTCAGGAGAGGAATCATGCGTCAGCGAAGGTTGTTCATAAGTGTTTGTCTCTGCTCGCTACTGATTTCAGGGCTCGTGTTCGGGCAAAGTTCCGTCCCGGCGAGAGTCGAAAATGCGATGGATCTGTCCCGTTTGACGGCCGGCTTCGTCGCTCCCGATTCGGAACTTACCGAAGTGCTCGTCCCCGGGCTCTCCGTAGCAACGTTGGGGCCGCGTATCGCAGAAACGGCCGGGGAAGAGGTGCCCGTGCTGGTGATCCCGGAACTCGAGGATGCCGCCGGTATCGCCCGGGATGTCGACGGGATCTCACACATCGTTGCGGGAAACGCGCATGACCTCTTTTTCTTGCAAGGGTGGGTTCACGCTCGCGACCGCTTGTTTCAAATGGATCTGACGCGGAGGCAAGTCAGTGGAACCCTCGCCGAATTGTTCGGGCCGTCTCAACTCGGCAGCGACGTCGTGCTGCGTACCATCGGCTTGAGACGAGCAGCGGAACGCTCACTCCTAGCGCTGACCGAAGAAACCGTCGATGCGCTCGAGGCCTACGCAGCGGGTGTCAACGCTTTTGTCGAGCGCAACGGTTTGCCGATGGAATACGCGCTGATCGAGATCTCGACCTTTGAGCCATGGAGGCCGGTGGATAGTGTTCTGATCTCAAAGGCTATCGCATTCTCTCTTTCCTTCGATCTGGACATCGCATCGACGGAGCGCTTGCTGACCTATCAAGCGGCCGGTGAGGCGCTGGGATTCGACGGCCAAGCTCTCTACTTTGAAGATCTCTTCCGCAGCGCACCCTTCGATCCTTTCGCGACCGTCCCCGCGGGGATGGGGACCGAGGCCGCTGCGACCGT
>JALUUK010000039.1 GCA_027021395.1 Acidobacteriota bacterium | reverse complement strand
CGACGTGGTGATCGACACCGAACAATACCACTGCCTTTCCGCCATCGTCGCCTTCCTGACCGGAGCCGCCGTACGCATAGGATTCGATACCAACCTCAGGCGGCAGATGTTCACCGAGACGGTACCCTACGACCAAGATCTCTACGAGGTCTACTCGTTTTTGCGTCTAGCCGGTGTGCTCACGGGGCGCGAACACCCTTGGGATCCGGACGAGCCCTTCTATCCGCAAAGCGACGAGGGTGCACGTTTCGCGGAGCAGGCGCTGCGACCTCTCGAGAGTCGATATCTGGTTGCGATCCATCCCGGGGCCTCGATTCCCGAGCGGCAGTGGCCTCCCGAACGCTACGGACAGTTGGCGGCGATGCTTTCCGATCGAGGCATGGGTATCGTAATCCTCGGCGGTAAGACCGACGTCGCGGCTGCCGCACGCATTGCGGATATCCTGCAGGGGCGCGATTTCGTCAACCTCGCCGGTCGCTGCTCCCTCGTAGAAGCTGCCTCCGTCGTGGCGCGCGTTTCCGTCTATGTCAGCGCGGACTCCGGTGTCCTGCATCTCGCGTATGGAGTCGGAACCCCGACGGTCCATCTTTTCGGTCCCGGCGTCTTGTCCAAGTGGGGTCCTCCGGGTCGCAAGTTCATCACGGTATCCAATCCGGTGGAGTGTTCACCGTGCACCCGCTACGGCTACACTCCCCCGTGCTGCCAAGGGCTGACTTGCATGATGGGCATCGCGCCCGAGGATGTCTTCAAAGCTACGATGGATCAGCTCAACGAGAGAATGTTGCAGCATGGATAGCCCGTCGCCGGACAAGTACGGAAAAGACTACTACCAGCGTGAATTCGGGCTCGATGAACTCGAGCGCTTCAACATGCACTGGTGGTCGGTGCGTTTCTACGCGAAGCTCGCGGACCGCCTGCTTCGCCGCGCCGGGGGCGGGCGTATGCTCGAGATCGGATGCGCTCACGGCTACACCCTGGCTTGGCTGGAAGGCCGCTACGAGACTTGGGGCGTCGATCTTTCGGAGTACGCCATCGGAAGAGCCGCCGAGAACGCGCCCAAGTCGAAGGTGTTCTGCGCGGACGCCACGGGGGACCTTCCCGAGGAAGTCGCAGCCGGCGGTTTCGACCTCGTGCTGGCCAAGTATGTGCTCGAGCACTTGCCCGATCCTCAGAACGCCTTGAAGAAGATCTATTCTCTTCTCGCTCCCGGCGGGCGCATCCTCTACTCCGTGCCGAACATGGATTCTCCGGGAAGGCGATTCCGAGGAGACGAATGGTATGCTTTCGGCGACGAAACGCATGTCTCATTGCTCGAAAGGACGGAGTGGATCGATCTGACACAGCGGGCGGGTTTTCGCATCGAACGCACCTTCTCGGACGGCTTGTGGGACATGCCTTATCTGAAACGCATTCCGACATGGCTGCAGTACTTGATATTCTGCCTGCCGACGATGGTCACGGTTTTCTTGGCTCGTCCGATGCTTCCCGCGCGATGGGGCGAAAACCTCATCGTCGTGGCTCAGCGTCCCCACGGACACGATGAACCGGCCTAAGATATGAAGAAATCACTGCGGAGCGGATCATGAACTCGAAGAGTGGGGCGATCGTCACGATCGTCTTGGCATTGCTTCTTTGCGCACTCGCGGTCGGAGTCTATGCCGGCTCGTTCGACAACGAGTTCGTCTGGGATGATCCCATCGTCTTCAAGCGGCAACTCCCTTATTTCGATAGCTTCGAGAATGTCTTCTTTCCTCCCAAGAGCATTCCGCAGTTCGGCAGCCACTACTACCGCCCGCTGATCGTCGTCTCCTATCAGCTCGACGAAAAGATCATCCGGACGTTCTGGCCCACCGAGCGCTGGGAAGAAGGAAGGCGGCTCGTCTATCACACGTCTCCGGTGATCTATCACGCGATCGTCACGTTGCTCGTATTCTTTTTCGGGCTGAGCATCGCCCGAGCCTCGCGCTGGTTTTCGGCTGGTCAGCGCACGGTGGCTGCGGCGATTGCGGCCGGACTTTTTGCAGTGCACCCCATACACGTAGAGTCCGTGGCATGGATGGCGGGACGATCGGATGTGGTTTGCGGGATATTCTTCTTGCTGACGCTGATCTCCTATCTTCACTGTCGTCTGTCCCCATCGAAGAAGCGGAAGATCGCGCTCGGTGTGGCGGCGGTGATCTTCGGCTTCGCGGCGATGCTTTCCAAGGAGACGGGGGTCGGGCTGATTTTTGCCGTGCCGTTGCTGGATCTCTTTCTCCTAAGGGGCATCGCGGTGACCGGGACCGGCGAAAAGATCAAGAAGACACGAGCGGAAATCCGTCGCGCCGAAAGGCGGGCCAAGTCGAAGACGCCGACGAATGTTGCCGGGGCGCCGAATATCGCCGAACCGCTCTTGGCGTGGGTGGTTCTCGGCGCAACGGCGATGGCCTACTTTCTGTTGAGAAGCAGCGCGCTCGAGGGGGCGGGCAAGTTGGGGCAGGGCAAGCACGACATGCTCAATGCTTCGTTTGGTTCATTGGGGTGGTACTTTTGGAAGGTGATTTGGCCGCCGCCGCAGTCGGCCTTCATTGCCGAGGTGCCGGGCATGCCCTTCGTCATCTTTGGGGTCTTGCTGTCGGCCTCGGTGGTGGCTCTGATGCTTTGGTCGTTTCGCCGCCCGTCGCTAGGAGATCTCGGCGCAGAGATTTCGACCTTTCTCTTGTTTTTCGCGACGCTGGCGCCGTCGATGGCCATTGCGATCTTGAGAATCTCAGAGACTCCCCTGGCAGAGAGATATCTTTACCTGCCGTCCGCCGGAATCTGTCTCGCCTTTTCCTTCGGTCTCGTACGTCTAGCTCATATCCTACTGAATCGAGCAACATCGTCTGTGAAACTCGTCGTGCCGGCCGCCACGGCCGTCGCGATCGCCGTTCCGGCGGGTATCGCAGCAGTCGATCGCAGCAAGGTGTGGGCGACCGACTTCAGCTTTTGGGAGGATGCGGTCGCCAAGGCGCCCGATCAGGGTCTACCGCATCTGCATATGGGTCTAGCGCTCAACGCACTCGAGGGAGATTTCTTCTACGAGACGAAGGAGCAGTATGAACTCGCGCTCAAAACCTATGACGATCGAGAAGGACGATCCAAGGCATTCAACAATCTTGCATCGCTGCACATGGGCAAGGGCATGTATGAGGAGGCCATCGTCTATCTCGACAAAGCCCTTTTGGAAGTGCCGCGCTATCCAACGGCCTACTTCAATCGAAGCATGTGCAAGCTGAATCTCTCCGGTCAGGCCACGGATGCGCAACGTCGGCAAGAACTCTTTGCCGGTTGTCTTTCCGACCTGCGAACGGCGATCGATCTCAATCCGCGCTATACGAAGGCCTTGTATCAGTACGGGCGCTTGTTGGTTCAGATCGGCAGGACGGACGAGGGGCGCCGGCACTTGTTGACGGTGACGAAGATCGCTCCGGGCAGCGACCTTGCTCGTCGCGCCCAGCAGCACCTCGATTCGATGTGACGGCTTCGTGCCGGCAGTTGGGTCGACTCGAGCCGGCTAGTTCAGGGATCCGGGGCCGATCTGAAATCGCTGCATCCGATTGTTCGTTGCGGCGAGGATTTGCTTTCGTGCCAGCGAGACTTCCGCCTCGGAGTAAACCGGGCTGCTCCAGAACCGATCCCCGGATTTCGTGCGAATCTCGTAGCTGACGCCGTTGCGAGCGCCGAAGAGCGTGTGCTCCGGAACGCGGAATTCGAGCGCCGATTCGATCTCGCTCGTTTGGATCAGCACCGGCGGGAGCGGAGCGAGTCGCTCGAGGACCAGGGCGTTCCGATCGGCCCGGTATTCGATGCCCCAGATCAGCGAGCCGTAGTACGCGGCCAAAGCCCCCGAGAAGGAGAATCCGACGAGAGCGATGAGCGTCAGTGCGACCTTGATCGCCGGATGCCCATGGCTTCGGTGGGTACGCGCGACGAGCCACGAGGCAAGAACTCCGCAAACGAAGACGGCGCCGACGGAAAGCCAAGGCCCCGAAGTCGTGATCTCCATCATATGAGTGGTCGCCAATGGCATTTTGTAGGCCTTTCCGCCGCGAGGCATGGATCGTTCCTTGGCCCGCAAAGTACGGGCAAAGATCATGGCAGGCCACAGCAAAAATCGGTCATCATCCGTGTCGTCATGCAACGTATCGGTATCTTTCGTATCTATCCGATGTCTTCGCGGGCGGGTCATTTCGTTGCGGTTTCGGACGCCGAGGGCTGTGGTTTTCCGCACGGATAATCTTCGGAGGATGCTAATCTCTCGATCAGTCCGGACTCGTCTCGGCCTGCGGTGGCGTCGAAGTGAGCCGTGACGATTGCTTTCGGGTCTATTCCAACGTTCCGGGTGGCGGTTTCCGGCAGGGGATGAAGATGAAGCGTTCGTCTCGTATCGAAGTCGCGGCG
>JALUUK010000038.1 GCA_027021395.1 Acidobacteriota bacterium | reverse complement strand
CGACCCCGACGGTGCCATCGAAGAACTGCTCACCCTGCGGCGACGATTCGCTCCCAACGCTCTGCTTCTCCATGCCCTCTGCCTTTACCTCGCGCGTGCCAAGCGCGAAGAAGAAGCCATGGCCGTCGCGCATGAGGCCCTTCCTCTCTTGCTGCGCAACCGGCAGGGCCTGCTCGCCGCCCAGATCTTCGACGAAATCAACGCCGACGCCGATGCGCTCGGACTCGACCGCCCCACGCTGCTGGCACTCGGCGGCGCACTCGGCGATACGAGCCATTGGCCGATTGCCGTCAAGGCCTTGGCATCGCTGGTGATGTCCGATCCTAGCGATGCCCGCGCGGTCGAAGAACTCGTAGCGATCGGGGAAAGGCACCTCCGGGGCCATGCCATGCCGATCGAAGCCTGGAAGATCTTCGAGTTCCTCTCACTGCTCTGTGCCGACTCCTGCGCGAGCGAGCGGATTCATCGCGGGCTGCAGACTTCTCGACAAAGAGCAGGTATCATCTAGCCCGCCGGTATCGAGAAGCGAAATCACCGCGACCGGAAGGATCGTCGCGTGCATCGGCGGAAACGAGAAGAGCGCGATGGATGCATCGACAATGACGGGGGCGGGCCTGCTGGTCGCCTCGGCAACCCTGGCCGTGGTCCATACCTTTCTCGGACCGGATCACGTCTTGCCCTTCGTGGCGCTCGCTCGTGCGCGCAAGTGGTCTTATCCCAAGACGGCGGCCGTCACGGCGATCTGCGGCCTAGCACACGTGCTGGCATCGGTGCTCATCTCCGTAGCGGCAGTGTGGGCGGGCTTTCGGATTCTCGATATCGAAATGATCGGAGAAACCCGCGGCTCGCTGGCCGCCTGGACTTTGACCGCATTCGGTCTCGCCTATTGTTTGTGGGGAATCCGCAAAGCCCTCCGGCGGCGGCGCGGTCTTTCGCCGCATGCACACGGAGATGAAGTTCATATTCACAGTGGTGGAGATGCGGACCACCAGCACGAGCAGAAGAAAAGCTCCCGGGGCACTTTCTGGGTCCTCTTCATCGTCTTCGTGCTCGGCCCTTGCGAGGCATTGATCGTTCTTTTCGTCGCGCCGGCCATGGAAGGACGCTGGGCGCTGGCTGCGACATCCGCCGCCATCTACGCCGTCTTGACCGTGGCGACGATGCTCGTTCTCGTCTTCACTGCGCTCGCCTCCACCGAGATGCTCCGCTTCAGAGCATTCGAGCCTTGGGCGCATGCGCTCGCCGGCGCGATCATTCTCGCTTCGGGCCTATCGGTTCTGTTCCTCGGTCTTTGACCGGCTCCACGCTCGGCTACTCGGCTCGCCAGGAATGAAGGGTGCGCATGTACTGTGCTCGCGAGTAGGCCGTCGCATCGGGACATCGCTTCAAACTCATGTTCCCGCGCAGTTCCGCCAGCGAATCGTACTCGTTTTCCTCGAGCCACCGTTTGACTCCGGCTACGAGGTTCTGGAGGTGCCTCGGACCTCTTTTCAAGATGGCGGAGACCATCTGCACGGTATCCGCTCCGGCCATCAATGCCTTGATCGCATCATCCACGATGTGCACTCCGCCCGTCACCGCTAACGAGGCGCGCATTTCCGCCGAGAGAATCGCAAGCCAACGGATGCGCAAGAGCAACTCGGAAGAGTCGGAAAGCTCCAGCTCGGGCACGACTTCGAGTTCCTCGATATCGATCTGGGGCTGATAGAAACGATTGAAGAGCACCAGCCCGTCGATTCCCAGCGCGTCGAGCCCACGGGCGAAATGGGCCAATGACGAATAGTATGGAGAGATCTTCACTGCCAGCGGAATCTCGATCGCTTCGCGGACGCTTTCCACGACTTCCAAAGAATAGATCTCGACGCTTTCGCCGCTGACATTCGGATCTGCGGCGACGGAGAAAAGATTCAATTCCAGCGCATGCGCGCCCGCCTGCTGCATCTTCAGTGCATGGTCGATCCACCCACCCATCGTATAGCCGTTCAGCGATGCCATCACAGGGATGTCGAGCGCGTCGCTCATGCTGCGCAACGTCTCGAGATACTCTTCCGAACCGAAGGAATACTCCGGATGATCCGGCATCAACGACGAGAACTCATAGCCCGAATCGGCGTACTCGTCGTGCAGATGCTGCAGCCCGTCTCGTTCGTGCTGAATCTGCTCTTCGAACAGGGAGTTCATCACGATCGCTGCAGCACCGGCATCTTCGAGACGGCGTGCGGAATCGAGATGCTCGGTCAGCGGGGATGCGCCGACGATGAAAGGATGCTCCAGGTCCAAACCCAAGTAGCGTGTCTTCAGGTCCATCTCTACGCTCCTTCCCCGCCGTCGCCCTCGTTCATCCGGAGCGCTTTGACGGCTTCGGAATCCTCCGTCTTGGGCAGCCTGATCTCCGAAAGCTGACGATAGATTTCGTAGCGACGTTCCGCATCGCGTTGCGAGCGCTCCTGAAGATCCAGGTAGCGCTTGCGATCGAGCTTCTCGACCATGCGAAAACGCGCCTCGTTCTTCATGAACTCCGCCGTGGGGATCTTCGGCTTCTTCGAATCGAGTTGCAATGGAGGCAGCCCCTCGTTCGTACGCGCGGGATCGAATCGATACAACGGCCAGATCCCGGAATCCACGGCGAGCTTCTGCTGGCTCATACCGTGTCTGAGGTCGTATCCGTGCGCTATGCAGTGACTGTAGGCAATCACCAGGGACGGTCCGTCGTAGGCGTCCGCTTCGCAAAGGGCGCGCACCGTCTGGCTCATCTTTCCGCCGAGCGCGATGCGCGCGACATAGACATGCCCGTAGGACATGGCCTCCATACCGAGATCCTTCTTGGGAATCTCTTTGCCTGCGGCTGCGAACTTGGCGACGGCACCAAGCGGCGTGGCCTTCGACTGCTGCCCGCCCGTGTTCGAATACACCTCGGTATCGAGAACCAGCACGTTGATGTTTCGGTGCTGCGCGAGCACATGATCAAGGCCACCGTATCCGATGTCGTAGGCCCAGCCGTCGCCGCCGATCAGCCAGACGCTTCGTGCCGCCAGCAGATCCAGCAGAACATCCGCCTCCGATACCACTCTCGAATCGAGCGACGATTCTTTCAGCGCCGCTCGCACTTGCGAGATCAGCCGCCGCGCCGTTGCGGTGTCGGGCCGGGTTTCCCGCAACAGCGCTTCCAAGCCCGAGACGAGCTTCGGATCGAGTGCCGAAGCCACCTCTGCGATCAGCGTCTTCAGGTGCAGCCGCTGCGCGTCGAGCGAGAGGCGGTAGCCGTATCCGAACTCGGCATTGTCCTCGAAGAGTGAATTCGACCATGCCGGCCCCCGTCCTTCAGCATTGACCGAATAGGGAGTCGTGGGAAGGTTGCCTCCATAGATGGAAGAACATCCAGTGGCGTTGGCTATCAGCAATCGGTCTCCGAAGAGCTGGGTCAAGAGCTTGATGTAGGGCGTTTCTCCGCAACCTGCGCAAGCACCGGAGTACTCGAAGAGCGGTTCGAGCACTTGAGTCGAGCGCACGTCGATTTTCGGCAGCTCTTCCACGCGCGTTTCCGGAATGCTCAGGAAGAACGAATAGCTTTCGGCCTCGCGTTCGCGATGCTCGCGACGCGGATGCATGTTGATCGCCTTCAACCGGGGATTCGACTTGTTCTTGGCCGGACAGATCATCACGCAAAGATGGCATCCCGTGCAATCGTCCGGCGCGACCTGAAGCGTGTAGTGCACACCACTCCCACCCCGCTGCTTGCTCCGGGTCGAGCGGAAGCCGGGGGGCGATCCACCGAGCACATCGTCGCCGTAGACCTTGGCGCGAATCGCGGCATGCGGGCAGACCAGCGCGCATTGATTGCACTGAATGCACACTTGCGGATCCCAGATGGGGATCTCGTATGCGATGCCCCGTTTCTCCCATTTGGCGGTGCCGGTAGGCCACGTACCGTCGGGAGGAAATGCCGAGACGGGAAGCGAGTCGCCCTTGCCCGCCATCAGGACCGAGGTGACCTTCTGCACGAAGTCCGGCGCATCGGAGGAAACGATGGGAGGTCGACTTCGCGTCGTGCTGACCTCGGTGGGCCGCTCGATTTCATACAGGTGATCGAGCGCCGCATCGACGGCTGCGATGTTGTTCTCGACGATCTTGGGGTTGCGCCGACCATAGGTCGCCTCGATGGCTTCCTTGATGGCGTCGATCGCTTGATCCGCATCCAAGATCCCCGCGATCGCAAAGAAACATGTTTGCATGATCGTATTGATCCGGCGTCCCAAGCCGGCTTCTCGAGCAACGGCGTGCGCATCGATAGAGAAGACGCGCAGCTTCTTGTCGATGATCGTCTGCTGCACCTCTCGCGGCAATCGATCCCAAACCTCTTCTTGGGAAGCATGCATATTGAGCAAGACGGTCGCTCCGGGCCGAGCAAGTTCGAGTGGATCGTAGTTCTCCAAGAAAGACGCATGGTGGCACGCCACGAAGTCCGCGCGTTGGATCAGGTAGCTGGACTGGATCGGCTTCGGCCCGAAGCGAAGATGAGAAACGGTGACCGCTCCCGCCTTCTTGGAATCGTAGACGAAGTACCCTTGAGCGAAGTGGTCGGTCTTTTCTCCGATGATCTTGATCGAATTCTTGTTCGCACCGACGGTGCCGTCCGAGCCGAGCCCGAAGAACAGTGCGCGCGTGACGTCTTCTCCCTCGATGTCGAGATCCGGATCGAAGTCGAGCGATGAATGACACACGTCATCACGTATGCCGATGGTGAAGTGGTTCTTAGGTGCTTCCTTTCGCAATTCGTCAAGCACCGCATAGACCATCGAAGGGGTCAACTCCTTGGAGGAGAGCCCGAATCGCCCACCGATCACCCGTGGTCGCAACCGGTTCTGAAGCGCACCACCGGCGACGAGTTGATCGACTGCCGTGACGACATCGAGATAGAGCGGCTCGCCGACACCGCCCGGCTCTTTGCTGCGATCGAGCACGGCGATCGACTCGACGCAGCCGGGCAATGCCGCCGCGAAAGCCTCGAGCGAAAAAGGACGATAGAGCCGGACTTCGATCACTCCGACTTTCTCGCCGGATGCGACGAGACGTTCCACGGCCTCGCGTGCGACTTTCGCTCCCGACCCCATGATCACCAAGATCCGCTTTGCCTCCGGGCTGCCGTAGTAGTCGAAGAGCCGATAGCGACGCCCGGTCACCGCAGCGAGTTTCTCCATCGCCTCCGCAACATGTCCCGGGCAGTCTCGGAAGTAAGGTTCCGCAGCCTCTCGCGCCTGGAAAAACGCATCGGGGTTTTGCGCGGTACCGCGAATCACCGGATGCTCCGGAGAGAGCGCTCGCCTGCGATGCTCCACCACGAGGCGACGGTCGATCATTTCCCTCAGTTGCTCGTCGGAGATCGTCTCGATCTTGGAAAGCTCGTGCGAGGTACGAAACCCATCGAAGAAGTGGATGAACGGGATGCGCGAAGCCAATGTCGCCATGTGCGCGACGGCTGCGAGATCGTGCGCTTCTTGAACGGATCCTGAAGCGAGCAGGGCGAAACCCGTTTGACGCACCGCCATCACGTCGGAGTGGTCGCCGAAGATCGAGAGCGCATGCGTCGCCACCGAACGAGCGGCCACATGCAAACAGCACGAGGTCAACTCTCCGGCGATCTTGTAGAGATTGGGGATCATCAAGAGCAGCCCTTGCGATGCGGTGAACGTCGTCGACAAGGCCCCGGTCTGCAGTGCTCCGTGCACTGCAGCGGCGGCCCCTGCCTCCGATTGCAACTGACTGACTTGGGGAACCGTATTCCAGATGTTTCGTCGGCCTTCGACGGACCAAGCGTCCGAGAGTTCGCCCATCGGCGACGCCGGAGTGATCGGATAGATGGCGATCACCTCGCTCAGCCGGTAGGCGATGGAAGCCGCCGCGTGATTTCCATCCACGATCGCGCTCTTAGGAACCCTCATCTCATCCTCTGTTCCTCGAGTGCCCGTCGCTGCAATCGCAGTGCCATCCATTGCATTCCTCCGTGGCGCCGGTCGCGGCACCTGTGGGCCCGTTCGGATTCTCGCACGAGTCGACTCCGAAAACGCTGCGTGACATGCCTCATCCTGCGCCAGATGACCCAACGAGGCGCGCTCGCTTTACCTCCGCGCGAGGCACGAAGATGGCCGGGCAAGTCCTATCGGAGCCTCCCGAGACATACCGCAAATCTTCTGCCGCGCAGGCTTCTATGCGGCATGATTCGTGCTTCAATTCTCGTCAGCGGATATGGCGAGAAAGTGCCATCGCGGTGACCGGAGGCATGCCATGAGGATACTCGCTCTTCTCCTATTGCCACTGCTCGCGTTGACGAGCGGGTGCAGCGTGAGCGAAGGCGCGAATCGCAGGGACGACCCCAAGCCCATCCCGGCGCGTGAGCGCGAACGCGAGAACCCCATCCCGGCTTTCGAGGAGTCGATCGCCTTCGGCAAGCTGATCTTCTCTAGCCAATGCACGATGTGCCATGGAAAGAACGGCGACGGCAAGGGAGATCTCGTCGAAAGACTCGGCCTGCAAGTTCCCGACTTCAGAACGGAGGAGCGACGACCGAAGCGAAGTGACGGGGAACTGTTCTACATCATCACCCACGGCCACAAGCGCATGCCGGGCGACGAGAAGAAACAACTCAGCGAAGAAACCCGATGGCACCTCGTCAACTACGTGCGCTCGCTATCTCAGCATCGGGAATAGGCCTCTCTGAGAAAACCGAGAAAGAGTTCCGCGCTGCGGCCGGGCGGCGGATCACGACGGTGAACCAAGTGAGGCGTCAGCGACGTGTGACAGCCCTCTTCGATCGTCAGCGGCTCGAGTGCACCGCTCTCGATTTCCGGGTGAGCTAGGTGATCGGGCAACCAGCCGAAGCCGACGCCGCCGAGCAGGGCTTCTCGTTTGGAATGAAAGTCCGAAACCTCGAAGCGATGCCGCGCACCAAAGTAGAGCTCGCCCTTCGGTTCATCTTGCCGAGACGCCGATGAAGAGACGATCACCTCGACGTGTCGTCGCAACACCGCTCGCGTGATCGGTTGCTCTTCGGTATGCAGAGCGTGTTTCGATCCGGCAAGCAGTGTCATGCCGACGGCCGGCAAGGGACGCGCGTTGAGCTTTGGATCATGCTCGTAGTGAAGAGCCAACATCACATCGGCTTCTTCCGCATCGAAACGCTGCTGAACGCCGCTGAGATATTCGAGTATCACTCGAACCCGCGTCGGGAGTTCCCGCGCCGCAAAGCGCCCGTGAGCCTCGATCAGTGGAGCCATGGGCAGCGAGCCGTCGAGCACGACCAACAGTTGCGGCTCCCATCCCCCGCGCAACCGATCGGCCAGTGTCTCGAGGTTCCGCGCGCGTTCGAGCAAATGGCGGCCTTCTTCCAGAATCAAGCGGCCGGGACGAGTCAGCACGGCACGGTGTCCCGAGCGATCGAAAACGGAAACACCCAGGATCCGCTCGAGCGTGCGCACGGCATAGCTGACCGCCGAAGTCGTTCTTCCAAGGGCACTTGCCGCCGCCGCGAAGGACCCTTGACGATCGATCATTTCCAATACGGCGAGCTGGTCCAAGTTGATGTTCATCCGATATCGTCTCTGGCCGTGCAAAATTATTGAAGGAATTATGAAAAACTTTGCAATTTATTTCAACATCTTTTCCAGGTAAAGTAGCCTCATCCGAACCATCGCATGACGCATGACGAGAAAGCTGAGGAGATGAATCATGCTCTACAACCGCGGACGAACGACACCTCAGGCCCACGTCGATCTGCCGGAAGGCACGGTCGAAGAAGAATACGGGCGTGACGGATTCTTCGGGCGCTACGCCCATTTCTATCGCACCGAACCGCCGGTCAATTGGACGCGCATCGAGGGAGAACTGCGGCCTCGCGCGCTGCGCCTAGCCGACCACCGACCGGAAAGCGACGACTACTTGGCCTCGCGCCTGCCGTTTCTGCGCAATGCCGACGTCGTCTTGAGCTTCGCACGCCTCGATGCGCCGATGGGCTACCATTTCCGCAATGCCGATGGTGACGAGGTCCTCTTCATCCACGAAGGCGCGGGGCGACTCGAGACCGACTTCGGACCGCTGACATACGAAAAAGGGGATTATCTGGTCATCCCGCGAGGCACCGTCTATCGCGCGATTCCCGAAAGCGCCACGAGTTTGCTGGTGATCGAAACGGCGGGCGAGATCAAGCAGCCCGATCGAGGGATTCTGGGACAACACGCGCTATACGATCCTTCTGTGATTCGCATCCCCAGCCCGGAGCCCGCACCTCGCGAAGACCGCTCGGAATGGGAGTTGAAGATCAAGCGTCAAGGCCGCCTGTCCTCCGTCTTCTATCCGTTCAATCCGATCAACATCGTCGGCTGGAAGGGTGACCTGAGCGTCTGGCAACTCAACGTGCGGGATATTCGTCCCGTCTCGAGCGAACGCTATCATCTCCCGCCGACCGCCCACTGCACTTTCATGGCCGACAACGTCGTGATCTGCACCTTCCTGCCTCGACCTTTGGAAACCGGAGATCCCAACGCGCTGCGCGTCCCCTACTACCATGCGAACATCGACTACGACGAGGTTCTCTTCTACCACAACGGCAATTTCTTCAGCCGCGAGGGCATCTGTCCCGGCATGGCCACCTTCCATCCCCAGGGAATCCATCACGGACCGCAACCGGGCGCGCGCGAAGCCGCCGAGACGAAGACACGCACCGACGAAGAAGCCGTGATGATCGACACCCGCAATCCACTGGAAATCTGCGAAGAAGCCGCGAGGTTCGAGTGGGAAGAGTATTGGATGAGCTGGCAAAAGAGCCCGCTTTCGGCGAAGACGAAATAGACGCTCGCAAGACGGCTTTTCCTTCGAGAAACGGACGAGAAGAATCTACGATACGAAGAGTGGAGATCCAACATGACGCAGGCAAATCCCATCGGCCTCAACGGCATCGATTTCGTCGAGTTTTCCGGCCCCGAGCCGAAGGCGCTCGAAGACCTCTTCTTGGCCTTCGGGTTTTCCAAGCTGCGCCGACATCGAGAACACGAGATCACCTATTTCCGCCAGCACGATATCCACTTCTTGCTCAATGACGTCCCCGATTCGTTCGCGCGGAAATTCGCCGCTCTGCACGGACCTTCGATTTCGGCCATGGGTTGGCGCGTGGCCGACGCGCGGCATGCGCTCGACGAGGCCATCCGTCGCGGAGCCCGCAAGTATGAGGGTGAAACTCCCTATGACGGGCTCGAGGCGATCTACGGTATCGGCGATTCGCTGATCTATTTTGTCGAAGAGAAAGAAAACCCCGACTATTTGAGCCGCTTCGAGAATCTCGATCACCCGATTCTCGTCGAAGACAAAGGTTTTCTCGCCATCGATCATCTCACCAACAACGTCTATAAGGGAACGATGGAGAAATGGTCGGGGTTTTACAAAGATGTCTTCGGATTCACGGAAGTCCGTTACTTCGACATCCGCGGCGTCAAGACAGGCCTGACGTCTTATGCGCTGCGCTCTCCTTGCGGAAAGTTCTGCATCCCGATCAACGAGGGCAATGAAGAAAAGTCGCAAATCGAAGAGTATCTGCGCGAGTACAAAGGGCCGGGAGTTCAGCACCTCGCTTTCTTGACCGATGACTTGTTGGCCAGCCTCGACAAACTCGAAGGAAGCGGCATCGAAACCCTAGATATCGACGACGACTACTACGACGAAATCTACGATCGTGTACCGAACGTCACCGAAGATCGCGAACGCATCAGATACCACAATGTTCTCGTTGACGGAGATGACGACGGCTACTTGCTGCAGATCTTCACCAAGAACGTCATCGGACCGATCTTCATCGAGATGATTCAGCGAAAGAACCATCTCTCGTTCGGCGAGGGCAACTTCGGCGCACTCTTCCGCTCGATCGAGCGCGATCAACAAGAGCGCGGCGTTCTCTGAGCATTCGACCCTACCCACCGAGAAAGCCCGCGCAAGCTGAACGCAGGGGCGGTACCGGCCCAATGAGCGTTCAAACAAGCGTCCCCGGCGCCTCGGCGGGCGGACTTCGTCTGCGAAGCCTCCCGTGGCGGCTTACCGCTCCGGCTTTTGAAAGGAAGATCAGGCCTGCGAACGAGCCTCTTTCTCGAGTCGCTCTAGCTCCTTGCGGTTTTCCGCTAGGCGAATCTCGACCGAAGCGATCTGGTCTTCAAGGTGCTTTTTCATCGCACCGCCTTCGCCTTTGAAGCCGGCCACAGCTTTGCTCCAGCGGTCGATGTGGTCGGCATCACGCACCACGCTTTCACGCAAGCGCTCGATATGCTCCCGCTGGCGAACGAAACCGGGCCGAGGGGCTGCTGCGCCTTGGCCTCCTCGATCCTGGCGCCCGGATGGACGTTGCACCGGCCGGGAAGTCCGAAGTTTGTCGAAAAGAACGTTGCAGCCTTCGCGAAAGCGTTGCCACTGTTTTTCGGATACTGCGCGCGGGACGGGCCCGATCTTCTTCCACTCCACCTGAAAGAGCTTCGCCTGTTCGCAAGCTGCGGAAACGTCTTCGAGTTGAGCGAGTGCCTCTACGGCTTCGCACAACTCTTCCTTGCGCTTTTTGTTTTCTTCACGCTCATCTTGCAGGCGCTTGCGGTCCTGACGTCGTCGCTCGGCGAAGGTCTGCCGTGCGGCCTTGAACCGAGCCCATAGGCGATCTTCATCGGCTCGACCGCACCAAGGCGTCTGCTTCCAGCTCGCCATCAGTTCTTCGTGCTCTTTGGCCGTTTTCTCCCATTCGGTGGAATCGACGAGGGCCTCGGCTTTGACGCACAGTTCCTCTTTGGCTTTCTTCGCCTCTTCGCGAACCCCGCGCAGAACCTTCCGCTCCGCATCGCGTTTCTCGAAGAAATGATCCATCGCCGCTCGGAATCGTTTCCACAAAGCATCATCGGAATCGCGACCGGCCGTCCCCAAACCCCGCCATTCCTGCTGTAAAGCCTTGAGTTGCTCGGTGGTTTTGGTCCACGACGTCGAGTCGCGAATCTCCTCCGCCTTGGCGATCAGAGCTTCCTTGGCGAGGCGGGCCTTCTCTTGAGATGCGGAGGCTTCTTCTTGCAGCTTCACCAAGCGACCGAGCAGCGCATCGAAATCTCCGAGACCATCCGTCTTCAAGATACGCTGGAACATGCGACCGAAGCGCTCGGAAAAACGGCCGATATCGCCCGCCTTGCGCGCGGCTTCCTCCAACTCGTCGACGGCCGCAGTGATCTTCTTGAAACGATCGACCAAGAACTCGAAAGCCACCTGCGCCGATCGCCCTTTGATCGTACCGATGACGCGCTCGGCGAAGTGTTTTCCTTCGCGCAGGTGAATCATGCCGTCGTCGTCGACATAGCCCCACTGGTCGCTGGGATTGAGCGAATTCTCGGCCCCGGACGGCGGCTGAACCGCCTTTCCTTCGTCACTTTCGACCGCTGTCTTCTCGTCCTCTGCTGCGACGATCGTCGGCGCACCATCCTCTGCTGGATCCGTAGCGACCTCGGCCTCTCCGGATGCGGGAGATTCCGCGCTCCGTTCGCCATCGGAGCCGTTCGCTCGAGACTCCTCCACCGGGACTTCGTCGCTGCGAACCTCGCTCGGAAGAGCATCGGCCTGCGGTGCATTCCCCGCGGGGGGAGTGGGAATCGCTTCGCTGGAAGGACTTGGCTTGTACTGTTCGTTCTCTGTCATTTTCGCCTCATCAACGATCGCTCGCGCTAGATTCTGCCGGCTTTTGATCTCGCCCCGACCCTCTCGGATCGCGAGAAAAAGCATGTGGAAGCCGAAAAGATACTACGATTCCCAGCGGGTGGGTATCTCGTCGCGACAGCTCTTCAAAATCAGGATTTTCCGGGAGACCCGTTCCGGTCTTCGGGCGGGCTGTGCTTGTCGAAAAGCTCGGCGGGTGCGTCGCGAACCCCACCTTCGGGAATCCCGGCAACGCGCGCGACCCACTCGGTCTGATGCAAGAGAGCCCGCACGACACGCGTCTCGAGTTCCGTGATGCCCGCTCGAGCGAAGAGATGACGCCAGCGACGAAGAGTCATCTCGGGATTCTGGTAGTGAAGATAACCGATACGCAGCCAGACTCGACGGGCGTGTTCGAACATGGCCTCGACCACACCGTGATCGGCGCGTTCGAGTTCTTCACGTTCGATCTGCTCGCCGAGCGCTTTGCGCGTCTGCCGGTAGAGTTCGTAGCCGACGATGCCGACGGCGTGAGAGAGATTCAACGACGGTGATGCATCGTCGGAGGGAATGAAGACGATGCGGTGGCAAAGATCGAGCTCGGGAGTGGATAGACCGTGAGCCTCCCGGCCGAAGACCAACGCCGTTTCGAGCGGCTTCGCCCAAGGCTCGAGATCTTCGAAGAGTTCTTCCGGATCCTCCGGGCGCCCTCGGCGCCTTCCGGCCCTGCGAGACGTTCCCACGACGATTTTGCACTCGCTGAGGGCTTCTCCGAGGGTTTCGACCCGCTCCGCGGCATCGAGCACGTCTGCCGCCTCATCCCGCGAATACCACCGTGCCTCCTCCGAATTCGGATCGGCGCGTCCCCCGACGAGTGTCAGGCGACTCAGACCGAAATTGCGCATCGCGCGTGCCACTTTGCCGAGATTTCCGTCGTAGCGCGGCTCGACGAGCACGACACGAAGATGCCTCAGACGTGGAGCAAGATCAGCCATATCACCTTCCAACCCCGAAAGTCGACACGCTTCACACCACCCGGCTCGTGCTCATGAAAAGTCCGTGAGATCGATTTCGGGAAAAAGCCCGTCCCGCTCTTCGCATAATGCAATGAAGGACTCGTCGAGCGCATCCTCTCGCAGCATTTTCTCGAGCCTGTTGAAGCGTTGAATGTGCTCGATGAAACGTCGCCGTGCGTACTCTACCGCCGTCCCGGTGCTGATCAAGAACGGCCAGTCGCTGCTTTGAGCGAGCATGACCTCGCGGGCCGCTTGCTCGAGCAGCCTATCCACACGCTCCGATTTCCCCGCATGCTCGCGAAGCATCTTCACCAAGCTTTCTCCTACACCGACGATATGCGGCAGGAACCAATCCGTCTCGGGTCCGAGCCACACGTCGAAATAGCCGCCCGCCCCCCAAGAACTCGGCTCGAGCGCGACGACGACCTGTTCGGGGCGGCGGGCCAGAACATCCGAGGGCGTGATGACATCGATACGTAGATCCTCGCTCGCCGCGAGTCGCAGCACATGGTCGATGAACCAAGGCCCCTCGAACCACCAGTGCCCGAAGAGTTCCGCGTCGTAGGGACAGATGATCACTGCGGAATCGTCGAATGCGGCCTCTAGTTCGCGAGCTTGCTCGGCGCGCGACGCCAAGAAGTGAGCCGCGTCGTCGAATGCCTGTTTCTTGGCCCGCTGCGGCTGATAGATTTCGCGATGATCCGATGAGCGATCGGTGATCCGATAGTACTTCAAGCCCGTGAACATGCGCGTGCCGTCGGGATCGACGTAAGGAGCGATGTACTCCTCCGGTAACTCCCAGCCCACGTCTCGGTAGAATTCTCGGTAGTGAACATTCGCCGGATATCCGCTTTCGGCCGACCAAACCTGTCGCGACGAATGCATGTCGCGGGCAAATGCCGCCACGCCGTAATCGGTGTAAGCCGGTGCGTAAACGCCGCGTGGCGGGCGCGGGCGCGCATGTTCGAGCCCGTGGGAATCGACGACGAACCAGCGCAAGCCGGCTTCCGCCAAATAGCGATCGAGTGGCTCGGCGTAAGCGCATTCGGGCAACCAGATTCCCCGCGGAGCACGACCGAAGAAGCGCTCATGCTCGCGTACCGCCGTGCGGATCTGGCCGCGCACGAGTTCCGGACGATCCATGAGGGTCGGCAGCAAGGGGTGCGTCCCCGCGCAGGTCGCCACCTCGAGCACGCCCGCGCCTTCGAGACGTGCGAATTCGCCGAGCAGATCTCGCTGCAGGTCATCGACGTAGAACGCCTCGAGGCGAGAGAGCCTCTCCCGATAAAACGCCACGACGGCCGAGAGTTGCCGATCGCCCTTCGTTCGCTCTTCTTCTTTGTTCAGAAGATCGAGCAGCTTGCCCAGATACCTCTCTGTACGGTCCTGCAACATCTCGTCCGCCAGCATCGATGCCAAGGTCGGCGAAATGTCGATCGCCACCCGCGAGCGCACCGCATCCGCTTCGATCCCCCTGAACACTTCGAGCAGCGGAAGATAGGTCTCTGCAACGGCCTCGAAGAGCCAGTGTTCCTCGAGAAAAAACGGAAGCTCGGGATGACGCACCCATGGAAGATGCGCGTGCAAGACCAAAACCAGCGAGGAGCGCGCTGCCGGCACCGTCACTCCCGAAAGGGTCGACCGAACCCTCGCGAGGGAGACCCCGGCCAATGGAAGCTCGAGTGATCAGAATCGCTGTGACGACGCGGCGACCGTTTGGAGCCTGCGCCTGAACGTTGCGAGACGACCGGCCTCCCGGCGCTCGCTCCCGCTTCATAGCCGCCGAGATCGCTTTCTCCTTCATTTCCGGAATCGCGCCTCGCTTTTTTCTTCGACCGCGCCCCCGCAGCGACTCGCCCGCCACCGCGACACTCTTCTCGATCAACCATGGAGGGCGTCGCCCCTCTCGGTTCTCCGGAAGAGGAACCGGCCTGCTTCGACGATCTCATGGCGGCCTCGGCTGCAGCGAGACGACGGCGGAGCCGGGCTGCAGGTGAAAGATGCCCGCCCTCGACTTGCGCTTCCCGAGTCGAAATCTCCTCCTTTGAGAGCACGCTTCGGTCGAAGTCCTCTCGCATCGCCACCGACTCGGTCGCTTCATCCACCGCTTGCTCTTCGGGCGGCATGCGCAGCGGAGATGATCGAGCAATGCATTCGTAGACCTCGCCGTCGCGCCGGAGGCCGATCTCGAGCCAAACGGTGCAACCGGGTACGGCGAGATCGACTTGGTAAGCGCCACCCCGCTTGGCGGGACGGACTCGACGCAATACCGCCCCGCCTTCGCCGAGCACACGAAGCTCCAACCGATCCAGGCCGGAGTCTTCGATGGCTGCCACGGCTTCTTCGTCGTTGATGTCCCAGACCGCCAGCAGGGTTCGAGGGTCGCGGACGAATCCGCGAACGAGGGTCAGCCCGTAGCCCGGAGGGGGCGTCCCCAAGGCCTCCCCGATGACGCGCTCATGCGCACCGAGATCGAAGCGTGCCTTGGAAGCATCAAGCTGTCCGTTGCGCGGAGACCGGGGACCCGTGGTCTTTGCGATTGCATCTTCGCAGCTTGGCTCGGAGTGTCGAGCGCGACTCGACGTTTTCTTCGGCTTCCCTTTTTCGCCCATTTCGATACCCCGAATGCATCGTCGTTCCCGGCGGTTTTTTCCGGCGAGCGAAGTCAGCGCCCCAGCCAGCGCGCCCAATCGATGTCGCCACCGACTTGAATTCCGTCGACCTTGCCGTCCGGTGAAACCAAGAAGGCCGTCGGGGTTTCCGTCACGAGCCACCGCCGGCCCGCACTCGCATTGGAATCGAGCCAGTGAAGCCAGGGATACCCCTGAATGAATTGCGCGGCGGTATCGCGCAATTCGGGATGATCGCCGC
This sequence comes from Acidobacteriota bacterium, assembly GCA_027021395.1. Taxonomy (GTDB): domain Bacteria; phylum Acidobacteriota; class Polarisedimenticolia; order J045; family J045; genus JALUUK01. The sequence goes on along the minus strand of JALUUK010000038.1, from coordinate 3,196 downwards.
GCGCAACATCGACGATCACCAGATCGTCGGGGGCCGCAGCTTGATACCATTGTCTCAGCTTCGGCAGTGCGTGCTTACAGTGCGAACACGTCCCGATCCAATAGACCACCAGCACGCGCTTTCCTTGGGAGAGGAGAGAAGAAATCTTTCGAGGCGTCTTGCCGTCGTATTCGGTGACCTCGACGTCGGGAAGCGGCTTGCCGAGATGTCGATAGATCGGTCGAGACGAAAGAACACCCAAGGTCTGAACGGGCTTGCCGCTCACCGCATTGGCCAACTCGCCGGCGATGGAAGCGCCGGACTCGGTCAGTTGAGTGATGGAAGACCCCCCGACGGCTCGCAGCACGCCGGAGACGTCGATCAGAACGAAGGAGGGAACTTGGCGTACGCCGAATAGGCGAGCCAAGGTGCCGTTGTCCTGACGCACGGCCAAGCCGTCGAGGCCGAGTTCCTTCGCACGCTGAGTGATGACGGTCGGCGACTGACTCGCCGCCAGCACCGCCAACGGAAGGAATTCCGCTTCTCGCGCACCCTCCCGCACGATCCTCCATGCGTCGACAACCGCTGCCTCGGAGTTGTGATCCTGGGGACGCCAATAGGCGAGCAGCAAGGGGCGCTTGCCGACGATCTTGGCCAGCTCCCGCCCGGCCGGTCCGCCCTGAGCGGCAAGGAGCTGGGATGAGACGAAATCGCCGGGAGCCAATCGACTTCCGCCGCTCTGCTGGGCGACGGCAGCCCATAGACCGACCGCCAAGACGGTTACGAGCGAAAGACAGAGAGTCGTTTTCTTCAAGGTCTTCATGGCCGGGATTATAGCTTGCTTTGTTCGGGAGGCCTTGCCGCAGGATGGTTCGGACGCCAGCGAACGCGGTGATTCACGCATCGCTTGCCGCCGAATGCCCGGCCGAGTCGAAATGGGTACGGACCCGCTACCGCGCCTGCCTCTGCGGCCTTTGCGCCTTCGAGCGACCACGGACTTCCTCTTCCGAGGCGCGGAAATCGGCCCGACCGTCTCCGGAACGACTTTTCGGCGCGGGTTGGGACACTCCCTGCATTCGAGCTAATCTCTGCCGATGAGTCCTGTTGGAGAAACGAACGATCCCGAACGCGTCACGGCGCGATATAAGGTGGGCGGCGCCTTGGCCGGCTACCGCCTCGATCAATTTCTCGGGCGGATGATCCCCAAGCTATCGCGGGCGCGCATTCAAAAGGCCATCGCCTCGCGCGTACGCTTGAGTTGGGACGCGCCGGTCAAACCTTCCACTCCCGTTCGCGAGGGAGAAACCGTTTTCATCGACGATCCGGAAGTCAACGAGCCCATCGTTCTTTTCGAGCCCAAGGTCCTCTTCGAAGACGACGATCTGCTGGCCATAGACAAACCCCCGGGCATCGTCGTTCACCCGACGCACAGCCATCTTCACAACACGGTGATCACCCTACTGCGCCGCTTTCGCAACGAGCCGACGCTGACGCTTTCGCACCGCATCGATGCCGAAACCAGCGGCGTTTTGCTGATGGGTCGCCATCGCTGGGCCGCACGCAAGGTGCAAACCAGTTTCGAGCGGGGGCAGGTTTGCAAGGAGTACCGCGCGCTGGTTTTCGGGGCTCCACGGGAGGATGCCTACACCGTCGACCTGCCGCTCGGCGCCGTCAGCGAAGACGATTTCGTCTTTCGCCAAGGCCCGGAATGCGATGATGCGAAGCCTTGCGAAACGCATTTCGAAGTTCTCGAACGGGGGCGGCGCTTTTCCCTGATCCGTGCGCTGCCGCGCTCGGGGCGACGACACCAGATTCGCGCACATCTCGCATTGACGGGCCATCCCATCGTGGGCGACAAGCTCTACGGCCTCGACAATCGCGCTTATCGCCGCTATCTGCGGCTGGGAAAACTCGATTCCACGCTGCAAGACGAAGTCGTCGCCGAGCGGCTGATGCTTCACAACTTCCGACTCGAGCTCCCTCGCCCGAGAGATCCACGGCAGCCGCTACAGATCACCGCACCGCTGCCGGAGGATTTCCTTCGCATCTGGAATGCAGGCTAGCGATATGCGGGTTCGCAACGTACGACTTCGCCAAAGTGCGCGCCGACTCGCCGAGATCGTCGTGCTCTCTTCGCTGCTGCTCACGACCGCGTGCACGATGTCGCGACGTCCTCCTCCCGAGCCCGCCGACCAAGCCGCGCCGAAAGGGGTCCACCACGTCGTCGAGCGGGGCCAGACCCTTTGGCGAATCGCTCGGAACTACGGCGTTCCGCTCGAAGTCATCGCCGAAGCGAACGACATCGAGGACGTTTCGTCGATACGCGTGGGCCAACGCCTTTTCATTCCCGGAGTTCGGCGAATCGTCGAGGTGGCCCCCGCCCGAGAGCCGTCTTCCGCCAAGCCGCCCGCGCTCGCCCCTCGGAGTCGAAAAGGCTGGCGCTGGCCGGCCGCCGGACCGATCACTTCCCGTTTCGGTGCTCCGAGAAAGAATCGCCGGCACGGCGGCATCGACATCGACTTGCCCGCGGGGCAGACGATTTACCTCGCTCGCGACGGCAAAGTCACTTTCGCGGGCCGTCGCGAGCAGTACGGCCTGCTCGTCGTCGTCGAACACGGCGGGGGTTTTTCGAGTTGGTATGCGCACAATCGGCGTTTGCTGGTCGAGAAAGGCGATACGCTGCGGCAAGGCCACGCCATCGCCCACTGCGGCAGCACCGGCAACGCTTCCGGATCCCACCTTCATTTCGAGATTCGCTATCGCGGTCGCCCCATCGATCCGCTCACCCTGCTCCCCGAACGCCCCTAATCGAAACGGGCGCGGGTTCGCTGCCGAATCTTCCGCTGCCGCCTTGGCGATTTGGCGCACGGAGGCTGCATGAAGGGTCCGGACAAGTCGGGGCGCACGTCACTCTTCGAGCAATCTCTCTCGCGCGCGATCGAGAGTCTCGCGAAATCCCTCACGGTCGTTGGCCTCCACCAATGCAACGAGTTCTTCGAGTGATTCGCGTGCCGCAACGTAGACCTGCTCGCGGTGCGGATTGAGTCGCTGGATGTCGAGGTAGAGGTCGGGGTCTTCGGAGAGAATCGAAAGTGCCGACGAAGCCTGCCTGCTGAAGGTCGTCGACGCGCAAGCCCGCAAGTCCCGCGGTGCGAGATTCGAGCGGGTCAGAGCCGCCCCGAAGAGCATGCCGTTGAGGTGGGCGAGCCCGAGAAGC
>JALUUK010000037.1 GCA_027021395.1 Acidobacteriota bacterium | reverse complement strand
CGCAGCGGATTGCCCAAGGCCTTGAATCGCGACGCAATCTCTTCGAAAAGCTGTGAGAGTTCGGAAGCGGGAATGTCGGTGTCGTGCGCCATGGCTGCGCTCCATGCTGACTGATTTGTTAGTTAGCGTTGTCGGTGAGGTTCTCGTCGTTTTCCTGCATTTTCGATATTGACATCCTCGAAAAGCCCTTGCTACTATCGCATATAGCAATATATGAAGTCAATCGACGAAAGGAGTCGGGATGTCCGAATTCAGCGTAGACAAGGAACTCGATTGCCGCGGAATGAATTGCCCCCTGCCGGTTCTCAAGACGAAGAAATCGATCGTCGAAATGGATTCCGGTCAAATCCTCAAAGTCATTTCGACCGATCCCGGATCCATCGCCGACATGGCGGCCTTCAGCCGACGGACAGGGAACGAACTGCTCGAACAAAGCGAGGCGGACGGCGAGTACATCTTCTTTTTCAAGAAGTCCTAACCCTCGACCATCGGAGGATGCAACGTGTCTGAAGATCGCCAAAAACGCATGGCCTTGATCGCAGCTCAGGGAACCCTCGACTGGGCATATCCGCCCTTCATTCTGGCTTCGACGGCCGCAGCGCTCGATATGGAGGTGACGGTCTTTTTTACCTTCTATGGATTGACTCTGCTCAAGAAAGACATCAGCGCGCAGGTATCGCCGCATACGAATCCGGCCATGCCGATGAAGATGCCGTTCGGGCCGCAGGGCTTTCAGAATATCTCCTGGCCGATTCCCAACATCATTTCCGGGAACGTCCCCGGCTTCGATTCGTTTGCTACGCACTTGATGAAAAAAACGTTCGCCAAGAAGGGTGTGGCCACGATCACGGAACTGCGTGACCTGTGCATCGACTCGGGCGTACGTTTGATCGCCTGCCAGATGACCATGGACGTCTTCGGCTTCACCAAGGATGACTTCATCGACGGGATCGACTTCGGTGGTGCGGCGACCTTTCTCGAGTTCGCTGCCGAATCCGACATCAACCTCTTTGTCTAGGAGATGGGTATGGACGACGAATCGCTTTTCGTGTTCGTGACCTGGGGGCCGGATACGCCGCAGCGCTGCGCAACCCCGTTCTACATGGCTCAAATCGCCGCCGCGATGGACAACTCCGCTGAGATCGTCTTTCAGATCGACGGCGTGCTGCTGATGAAAAAGGGCGTCGCCGAGAATCTGATGGCGAAAGAAGGGGGTAAACTGATCATCGATTTCATCCGTGAAGCCAAGGAGGCCGGCGTCGAGATGCGTGTTTGTTCTGCAGCCCTGCAGCTTCACGACATGACCGAGGATGATCTCATTGAAGAATGCGACGGGGTCGTCGGCGCCGCGTATATGATGGACCGTTGCATGGAGAGTTCCGTGGTGCTGACCTACTGACGAAGGCGCCGTCTGCCGAGGCGCGGGGAAAGGAGTTCTGATGTCGGATCTCGCAAATTGCGTGTTGCCGGGTGATCTGAAGTATCACATTGATTTCAACGTTTGGTTGCGCGATCAAGGTGATGGGACATTTCAGCTGGGAATGACGGATATCGCGCAGACCTTGGCGGGCTCCGTCATCCACTGTCGCCCCAAGAAAGCGGGAAAGACGATCAAGGCCGGGAAGAGCATCGCGACCGTAGAAAGCGGGAAATGGGTGGGGCCGGTCAAAGCTCCCTTCCATTGCGAGATCGTTTCCCGCAACGAAGAAGTTGAAAGCGATGCGACGGTTCTCAACCGCAGCCCTTATTCCAAGGGTTGGATCGTATGCATTCGGCCGACCGAGGAAGCCGGCGACTACCAGAGCGAACTGCTCTCGGCGGATGCAGCCCTCGAGGGGTTCCGCGCCTACATGGCGAAACACGACCTCGCCGAGTGTTCCCACTGCGACGGCTTCGAGGAGTAGCGCCATGGAGGCGATCTATGCGGATACGAAGTACCGCGATGTTCCGGTAGAAGAGAAACAGCGTCTTTTCGACCAGGTCAAGAGCGACATGCGTTGGGAAGAAACGCTCTATGGTTGCTACGAGTGCGGTATTTGCGTTGCTGCTTGTCCTTCCGCGCGTTTCTATGATTTCTCCCCGAGAGTGTACGCGCAGATCATGGCGCGAGAAGATATTCACGCGTTCTACGAGTTGCTCAACGATTCGATGTGGGACTGCTCGCAGTGTTTTTCTTGCACGCGCTGCCCGCGACAGAACAATCCCGGTGGGATCATCACCATCATGCGGGAAGTCGCCGTGAACAACGGGTTGGAATCTGCAAAAGCGGCATTGACGGCCTATAGCCGGATCATCTACAAGATCATGTCCACGGGGACGCAGGTTGCGCCCGATATGCTGCAACCGGATTTTTTCCCTGATTGGGGACCGGATGTCACAGCCGTATCGGAAAACCTCGATATCTGGCGCCGCATGGTGCCGCCGGAAACCCTTCATACCACCGAACTCGCTTGGGATGTTGCGGAGAAAACCCGCGTTGAACTCTTCTTGATTTGGAAACTTACCGGCAATCTCGAAATGATCGAGAGTCTCGACGAGGGCATTTTCATGATTCTGGAAGAAGTCATGGAAGAGCTTCTCGAAGAGCACGGCTACGATATCGACGACATCGATTCCGTCATCTAGATAGCCCAGCGATCGGGAGCACGAACGATGAAGCAACTACCACTCAAGGCCAAAGAACGGGTTTTCGACCGCAAGGGAAAGATGCCGAGCGAGCACTATCGCGAGCAACTTTTCGAGCTCGAGGCCAAAGGGGAGTTGATCGTTCATCGCCTCACCGATGAGCACAAACCCGTCGAGATCGAGACCAAGTTCGGTCGAACGAAGCGCATTCCGTTGCAGAACACATGGCATCACAAGTCGTGCGGACAGTGCGGCCATATTCCCGGCTATTCGACGACGATCTTCTGGCTGCATCGGGAACTCGGCTATGCGTATTGCGATCCGAAAGAGCAGACTTCGTGCACGGCATGGAACTACTACGCATCGTCCACGTCCAACCCGGCCGCCCAGGCGGCTGTGGCCTTGAGAAATTTTGCGCAAGCCTACGAGGATGGTTTCTTTCCGCTGATTCATTGCGGGACCAGCTACGGTCACTACAAAGAGGTGCGGGAGCAGTTGATTCATCACAAGGAGTTACGCGACCAAGTTCGTCGCGTATTGGACAAACTCGGCAAACCGATGGTCTTTCCTGAGGAAGTCGTCCACTACTCCGAATGGGTGCATGTCGTTCGCGATCAGATTGCCGAGCGACAGGTCAAGAACTTCGAGAATGTGACGGTGACCGTGCACCCGGCGTGCCACTATCACAAGCTGATCGCCGAAGACGCCATCTATGATAGCGAACTCTATGACGGACAACGCACTGCGGTTGTCTCCAGCGTCGTCCGCGCCCTCGGCGCGAAATTGGCGGACTATTCGACTTGGCATGACTGCTGCGGCTTCGGGTTTCGGCACATTCTCGTCAGTCGTGATTTTTCCCGTTCGTTTGCCACGATTCGGAAGATCGAGCGCATGAAAGAAGAAGCCGACCCCGACGTCACATTGACTCACGACACCGGCTGCGTGACCACGCTCGACAAGAGCCAGTTCGCCGCACAGGCGCACGATCGCAAGATTGGAATCCCGGTCCTCGCGGATTCTCAGTTCGCCGCTTTGGCGATGGGAGCGCACCCTTACATGGTCTGTCAATTACATTGGCATGGGGTCGACAATCGACCCTTGTTGGAAAAAATGGGTATCGATCACGAGAAGGCATGGGCGGAGTTCGAGGTCCAAGCGGAACGTGTGAAATCCGGTGAGGTGGAGTTCATCTCATGGGAGGACTGTTGATGAGCGATCAGCCGGTATTGGTTGTCGGAGGAGGGCCGGCCGGGTTGGAAGCGGCTCGGAGCGTCGCGGATCTAGGCGAGAAAGTCATCTTGGTGGAAAAGGCCGATGTGCTCGGTGGGAATCCGATTCTTGCTTCTTACGCCGCATTGACTCCCGACATGGAAAATGCCGAAGAGGCGATGCAGCGCATGATCGATGCGCTCGCAGGAGACGATCTCGTTACCATTCGCACGGGAAGCACCGTCGTCGGTGCAGAAGGAAGTGCGCCGGACCTGAAGGTGAAGATCGCGGGTGCGGCGGGAGAAGAGACCCTCGATGTCTCGACCGCAATCATCTGTACCGGATTTCAGCATTTCGACCCGGGCCGCGAGACGCAGATGTACGGCTACTACGAGTACGACGATGTGATCACTTTGGTCGATGCGGAGAGAATGCTCAAAGCGGGAGGTTTCAAACGGCCGTCTACAGGGGAAGATCCGAAACGTGTGTGCTTCATTCAATGCGTCGGAAGTCGCGATCGGCAAATCGGCAATCAATGGTGCTCGAAGGTGTGCTGCGGCATCGCCTGCAAGGAAGCGATCGAAATTCGCGACTTTCTTCCCGATTGCAAGGTTTTCGTCTTTTATATCGATATGCGCATGTACGGGTTTTGGGAGGATCAGATCTACTGGAAAGCTCAAGAGGAAAAGAAAGTCAACTTCATCCGAGGCATCGTGACGGAGATCACGAAACGGGGAGACACGGTGGTCGTCAAGGGAGAAGACACCACGATGGGTCGGCCCGTCGAGGTGCCGATGGACGTGGTGGTGCTCTCCGTCGGAATGGAGCCGAGCGAAGGCACGCTCGAGATGGCCAAGATCTTCGATTTGCCGCTGGAGTCCCACGGATTCATCGAGACTGTCGGGGGTCCGCTGAATACGGTGTGCACGGCGAGGGAGGGAATCTTCGCCGCGGGAGCTGCGGTCGGGCCCGCCGATCTGGAAGATTCGATTTCGATGGCCGGAGCGGCCGCGATGAAGGCCGTCGGATATCTGCGACGGTTGGCGCGGACCTAGGTCCAAGCGCATGTTGCACGACTCATTTCAAGGTCCGGCCGGACGCATCGTCGATGCGGATGCGGCGCGCGAGTTCATGAAGGAAGCGACGAAGCTGGCTTCGGCTTCCGAACTCGAGACGATTGGAGAACGCCTCGAGAAAAAGAGCGCCGTGTTTCGCGAGTATCTTTCGATCGAGCGCATCGCCGAACTCGAAGAGCCGGATCTACGCCGGATTCTGCGGCGCATCTTCACGTTGAGGCGAAAGACCTCTCGCGTACTAGAGCGCAACGGCCTGCTCTCATTGAGACGAGAGATCTCGCTTCTTGTGCATGGTGAAGATCTCGTCGGTGATCGGATCGAGCGCTTCGCACGCAAGATCGAAGGTTTTGAAGCTTCTATCGTCGTGGGTTGGGCGACGGAGCTATTGCATTTCCACTCGCCGGGCAGCCATTGGCTTTGGACGCCGTGGATCTGGAACCCCAAGAACGGAAGCGGGTCTTTGCCGCTGATCATTCACGATGCCGAAATTCTTCGCGGAAAGACGGAGAGCCAACGCTATATGGCCGTAGGAAAGGCGATCCACGAGATCGCCTTACAGGGTCGGCAAATCGGATACCTTCGTGCCGGCCGCGGACTTTTCGAAGTGGATGTCTTCTTGGCCTGCGTGTACGCGATCTACATGTATACGGTTTTTCGAATGAAATTGTCGGATGAATTCAACCGCATCCTCCCGGAGCTTCCCGAACTCGTCGAACGAGTCTTGGGGGTCCATCAGGCGGAAATGAAAGATGAATCCTGAGTACAGAGTGACAGCGTCTCGTCCACGCGAAAAGCGGCAGGCGTACGTCGAAAAAGAAGATGTCGTGATCGAGGGGATCGACATATCCGGTACCTGGAACCGGATGTATGAACCGCGCGAAATCTTCGACTACGATACGACGCAGATGGATCGATTGACGGCGCTCGAGGGTGCCGAGTCGATGGGGTGGTGTTATCAGTGCGCGCAGTGTGTGCCCGCATGTCCCGTAGACAATGCGGGTGGCGACTACGGTCCACGCAAGGTCTTTCGGCGCTTGCAATTGGGCATGGACCTCTTCGATCACAGCGATCTTTGGCTGTGCACGACCTGCATGAACTGCTTACGAGTTTGCCCAAAAGAAGTGGATATGATCAAGATCATGCCGGCGGCGCGGGCGGCAGCCGTGCTCGACGGCAAGGTGCCCGGCGAACTACAGGAGATGTTTCAGAAGGTCGCCGAGTACGGCAACCCCATGGGAGAATCCGCGCGCAAGCGCGTGCGCTGGACCAAGGGGCTCGATGTCGACATCCGCATTCTGCCCAAGGAGAAAGAAGCATCTCCGGTCGAAGTGCTTTGGTTCGTCGGCGACTTTTACGCCTACCACCAACGGGGGATCGATGCGGCGCAGGCGATGGCGCGGGTGTTTTCCCGATTGGGAGTCGACTTCGGCATTCTCGGTGTCGATGAGAGGTGCGACGGCGATTCCCAACGCTTGGCCGGGGAGCCGGGTCTTTTCGAAGAACTCGCGCAACACAATATCGAGCAATTCGCCAAGTACGACTTTCAGAAGATCGTCGTCAGCGGACCGCACGCCTACAATGCGATCAAGAACGAGTATCCGGCGCTTGGCGGCACCTACGACGTGGAACACTACACGCAATTCCTCGCCGCTCGACTTGACGAGGTGACAGCGAAGCTGAAAGGAACTTTCGAGAAGAAGGTGACCTTTCACGATCCCTGCTATCTCGGGCGTCACAATGGGGAGTATGAAGCTCCGAGGCAGGTGCTCGCGGCGGTGCCGGGCGTGGAAATGATCGAAATGTATCGTTGCCGCCAGCAAGGCTATTGTTGCGGTGGCGGTGGGGGCGGAATGTGGCTCGATGGTACCGCGGCCGACCGGCAAGTCGAACGGCTTTCGGAAAATCGAGTCAAAGAGGCCGTGGAGGTCGGGGCTGAAGTCCTAGCCGTTTGTTGCCCCTACGAAGTCTCACGTTTCGAAGATGCCGTGAAATCGACCAACAACGAAGGAAGACTCGAGGTGCTCGATATCATCGAGATCCTCGATCAGTGCATGGAGTCGGCCTGATGAAGATTGCAGTGTTGCTCAAGCGAGTGCCGGATTTGGTGGAAGACTTGGTCGTCGATGCGAGCGGAAAAGCGCTCGATGCCGACGAAGTGAAGTTGACGCTCAACGAATTTGACGATCATGCGCTCGAAGAAGCGCTGTTGCTCAAAGAGAGTGTCGGGGCCTCTGTGGCTGCGATCGCGCTCGAAGGCGAGGATGTCGACAAGATGCTCTTTACGGCGCTCGCCAAGGGAGCCGATCAGGCCATCAAGGTGACCGGTGTCGCTCCCGTCGAACGGAACCTGCAACTAGCGAGAGTCTTCGCCAAGGTGGTGGAAGAGGGCGGCTACGATCTGCTCCTCACCGGTGTGCAAGCGACGGATGATAGGGACGGACAAGTCGGTGCCATGGTCGCCGCTTTGCTCGAACGCCCCTTCGTTTCGGTCGTGACCTCGGTATTGCCCGAAGGAGAAGGCGTGAAGATTCTCAAGGAATATGCGGGCGGCGTCATGGCGGAGTTCGAAGTGAGTCTGCCGAGCGTGCTCGGGATTCAAGCGGCGCGGCAAGCGCCCCGCTACGCGCCGGTTTCGAAGGTACGGCAGGTGCAACAAGACTCGACGCTCGAGACGGTCGATTGCGGAGCCGCAGAAGGAATGCCCGGTATGTCGGTCGTCGTGATGACACCTCCGGAGCGAGGTGAAGGAGCGCAAATGCTCGATAGTGTCGAGGAGGTCATCGAAGTTCTAGCCTCAAAGGGAGTGATCTGATGACGCAGGATATTCTCGTCGTTGCCGAGCATCTGAAGGGTTCGTTCGAAGACACGACTTTTGAACTGCTCGCCGTCGCCCGCAAGGTCGCTGCGCAAACGGGCGGACGAATCGTGGTGGCGCTGATCGGCGGCGAGCCGTCCATGTGCTCGGAACTCGGAGCAGCCGGCAAGGTCGTCAACGTGACCGGAGAAGCGGTCGTGAACTTCAATCCGGAGAGCCATGGTGCAGCTCTCGACGCCGTTTTCGAGGCCGTGAAGCCCCGAATGACGATGGTCGGCTATACATCCATGGGGATGGACCTCGCTTCTACGCTCGCTGTGAAGAAGGAGATACCGCACGCGGCCTTCTGCGTCGAAGTCGATGTTTCGGGAACGATCAACGCGGTCAGTCAGCTTTACGGGGGAAAGATGAATGTGACCTCCGATCTTGGAGAGGGTCCCTGCATCGTATCGATGTTGCCGGGCACCGCCTCACCCGATGACGGCCGGGTTTCGGGAAACCCGCCGGTCGAGCAAATCGAGGTGCCGGAGACGGATGGAAAAGTGCGCTTTTCCCGCTTGATCGAAGCCGAGAGCGGCGACGTCGACATCACGGCAAAAGAGGTCTTGGTGGCGGTCGGGCGCGGCATCGGCGGCAAAGACGATATCGAAGTCGCCGAGGAACTTGCGGAAGCGCTCGATGCCGCGGTGGCGGGATCTCGCCCACTGATCGATGCCGGCTGGTTGCCGAAGTCTCGCCAGGTCGGTAAGTCGGGCTTGAAGGTGGCACCGAAGGTCTACATCGCGCTGGGCATTTCCGGTGCGCCGGAGCATCTAGAGGGGATGAAGAGTTCCGGTACGATCATCGCGATCAATACCGATAAGAACGCGCCGATCTTCGCAGTGGCGCACTACGGGCTCAATGAAGATCTCTTCGATGTTTGCGAGGAACTGACCGAGGCGATCAACGAACGGTAGTGCGTGATCATACGCACTCCGACCATCCGGGAGGTGGCCCATTCTCACTATGCCGGAGCGCATCGCGTTCATCGCGCTCGCCGTCCTATGCTTCGCTTTGGCTTTTTCCGGTTTCCGACGGATCTATGGACTCGTAGCGAGCGGCTCGAAGGCGGATCGCTCGGATCGGCTGATCAGGCGTTTCGTAACGGCGTTGATCGATATCGGGCTGCAGAAGCCGATTTTCAAGACCCGCCCGATCGTCGGTGTTTTTCATGCATTCATCTTCTTCGGTTTTTCATTCTATCTTCTGGTCAACGTCGCAGACGTTCTGGAAGCCTACGTCCCGAACTTTCGAGAAATCGCTGCCGGTCCCGCTTTTTCAGCGTTCAACCTCTTTTCCGATCTGTTCAGCGTCTTCGTTCTGACGGGTATGGTCTTCTTCTTGGTGCGTCGTTTCGGAGCGAAGCCGAAAGAGCTGGAATTCGACGCCAATGTCAAGCTACATCCGAGCGTGGCGGCTGGAGGAGTGCGTCGCGACTCGCTGATCGTCGGTATTTTCATCTTGATTCACGTCGGCTCTCGCTGGCTTGGGACGGCGTTTCACTTGGCGAGTAGCGGTCACGTCGACCCCTTCATGCCGACGGCGAGTCTGCTCTCGATTCCCTTGCGGTCATTTGAGAGTGTGCATGAGATCGCCATTCATGTCTGCTGGTGGTTGGCGATGGGGCTGATCCTGTGTTTCTTGCCGTACTTTCCTCGCAGCAAGCATCTTCACTTGATGGTCGCGCCGCTCAATCTCGCGTTGAACAAGCAAACGCCTCGGGGGCGGCTGGAGAAGGTGAGTGACGCCGGCAGCCCGGGCGCCGGCAGTTTGAGTGATTTACCGTGGCCGAGCTTGCTCGACGGCTATGCCTGCATCATGTGCAATCGCTGTCAAGGGGTCTGCCCTGCGCACACCTCCGGTGCGCCCTTGTCCCCTGCGGCGCTGGAGATCAACAAGCGCTATCTCTACACGGAAAAAGGCAAGGCCGTCGTCGAAGGTTCGGCGACGGTCTCCTTGCTCGACGAGGCGATCACGACGGATGCCGTCTGGAGCTGTACGACCTGCTATGCATGTGTGAGAATCTGTCCGGTAGGGAACGAGCCGATGGCGGATCTCATCGAGATGCGGCGCGCGATGGTCTTTGACGGCAATGCTCCGGACGAATTGTCGGAGGTGCTTCGCGGTCTCGATGAGAAGGGCAATTCCTTCGTCGAGTCGGCAAGAAAGCGAGCGCGCTGGGCGAAGGCGCTCGACTTCAAGATCCCGGACGCCCGAAAAGAAAAAGTCGAGTACCTGTGGTTCGTGGGAGATTTCGCTTCCTACGATCCTCAGTGCCGGGAAGTGTCGCAGAAGGTCGCCCGCATACTGCAGCAAGCCGGTGTTTCTTTCGGGATTCTCTACGAAGGAGAACGCTCGGCAGGCAACGATGTTCGGCGCGTCGGCGAAGAAGGGCTCTTCGAGGCATTGGCCGAACACAATATCGCCGTTCTCGAAGAGTGCGACTTTCAGAAGGTTTTTACGACGGATCCGCACACCTTCAACACGCTGAAGAACGAGTACCCCTCGCTAGGTTTCGAACGCGAGGTCTTGCACTACTCGCACCTGCTCCTCGACCTCATCAAGACGGGCAAGATTCGGTTGGAAAGCATGCTTTCAGGACGGGCGACCTACCACGACCCTTGCTACCTCGGCCGCTACAACGGAGAGTTCGATACGCCCCGAGCGTTGATCGCCGCTTGCGGTCTCGAATTGCACGAGATGCCGCGCCATCGAGAGAATTCGTTCTGCTGTGGGGCGGGCGGTGGAAGAATTTGGATGCCGGACCACGATGACGTGACCGAGCGTCCGAGCGAGAATCGCATTCGTGAAGCGCTCGGTGTGGGCGGAGTCAAGCACTTCGTGGTGGCTTGTCCGAAAGATTTGACCATGTACCGAGACGCTGTCAAGACCTCTGGAAACGAGGAAAAGATCCAGGTCTCGGACATTGCGGATCTCGTCGCTGAAGCCATGCCGCTTCAGATATAGAACTTTTTTTCGACGGGTGGGAGCGGTCGAGTAAACCACAGCGGTCGGCGTAGATTGTCGGGACCGGGAGCGGGGATCGTCTTCTCGAGCCATTCTTTGTGGACCTCCGCCGACTTTGCCGTATCGACGAAGACATCACCATAGCGGTCGTCGGCGAGCGGTGGGGAGATGCGCACCTTCTGATGCCAGCAATGCATGCCGCTGTGCGGGTCGGGCTGCACAGGGAAGGTGAGGTTCTGATTGACCCCGACTTCCTTCCACCACACGCCCTCGGCGCCATGTCTTTGGCGGAAGAAGAAAGTTGAGCCTTTGCGTTCGACCTCGACCAGAGAGGAGGCTCGCGGGTTCCCCCCGAGGGTATCGAAGAGGCGCCATCGTCCCACATGATGCGAGCAGGCGACGACGCCGGGTTGGATACCCTCGGTTTCCCATACACGCACGATGAAGTAGCCGATGCGTGTGCTGACGCGGGCCAATCCGCCGTCTTCGAGTCCAAGTCGTTCGACGTCGCGCGGATGGACCCACAGCGGATTGGTGTGGGAGATTTCCTGCAGCCACATGGAGTTGGCCGATCGCGTGTGAATCAACGTCGGTAGACGGAAAGTCGGCAGGAGGCAACGGTCGCCGGCATCGAAGTCCATCTTGGACCAATGCACCTGCGAACGGATGTAGCCGGGCACGGCATGCTCCCCCCTTTTCCATTCGACCAAAGTCTTCGAGTAGAACTCGAGCTTCTTGCTCGGTGTGGGGAATCCGCCATCCTCGTATCGTTCTTGCCCGGCGTAGGGGATCTCGAAGGCAGCGAAACGCCGCATATACTCGAGCGGCGTCAGTCCTTTTTCGGCGGCGGCTTGCGGAAGACCGGGGACCGAGTTTTCGAAAACATGTGCCCAGTACTCCTCCATCGAGATGGGTTGGCCGGGATTCTTTCTAGATTCGAAGTATTTGCGCATACCGCGGGACCCGTCGGGGTCGATGCGGAAGGTGAGGTGGGTCCAGAATTCGGCCTCTTCCCAAACTTCTCCGGGATTGGCTTCATAGGTCTTGTCGACCGTTTGACCGTGGCGACGACGATGTTCACGAAGGACCGGCTGCCGGAAACCGATCCAAGTGCCTGCATGGGTTTCTTGGCTCATCACATCGTGTCGTTCGGGAGCAAGGCCCATCGGAAGCACATAGTCGGCCCATTGAGCCGTCTCATTCCAGGTGGGAGTGAGAGCGACATGACAGCCGATGCGCTCTTCGTCCTCAAAGACTTCGATCCAAGAGCAGCCGTCGGGATTCGTCCAGACGGGGTTGTAGACTCTCGAGAAGTAGACGTCTAGGCGTTTGTCTTGATCGCGAAGCAGGTGCGGCAAAAGGAAGCTCATCTCGTAGTGAGCCAGCGGGAACTCCTTAGGCCACAGCAACTCGCTCCATTGCTCGTGCTTCGGCGGCATCTCTTGGGGCTTGGGCACGAATTTGTCCCACGAGTTGGGGTTGACTCCTCCTTCGGTTCCGATGCTGCCCGTCAATGCGTGAAGGAGTATCAGCGAACGCGCACACTGCCAGCCTCCTTCATGACCGGCTGCGGTGTTTCGCCACAAATGACTGGCAAAGCGCGTTCCGGCTGCGGCGATTTCGTCGGCAAGGTTGGTGACGTGTTCCGCCGGGATGCGGCATTCCTCCGCAACGAATTCCGGCGTGTACTTCGAATAGAGCATGCCGAGCTTTTCGATGAAGCGATCGAGCGTAGGTTCGCCGTCCGCTTCGACGGCCTCGAGGTACTCCTTCCAGTTGAACCACTTCTCGATGAACTCGCGGTTGATCCTGTTCGAGAGGATCAGCTCCCGCGCGACTCCAAGCAGCAGCGCGGATTCGCTGCCCGGCCAGGGGGATATCCACATCTCGGCATGAGTACTGGTGTTGCTTAGGCGCGTGTCGATGACGGCGATGCGTCCACCATCGTTCTTGGCATCGATGATTCGCTGGGCGTGTGGGTTGAAGTAGTGCCCGGTTTCTAGGTGAGCGGAGATCAGCAGGATGAATCGCGCGCGGGAATAGTCCGGTGATGGTCGGTCTGCGCCGAGCCAGAGCTTGTACCCGAGTCTTGCCCCGGCGCTGCAAACATTGGTATGACTGTTGTGTCCGTCGATGCCCCAAGCCGCCAAGACGCGCATGAGGAAATGATCTTCTCCCGGACGGCCGACGTGATACATGACTTCGTCATGGCGGTTTTCGTCGATCGCGCGCCGAATGCGTTCTCCGATCTCGTCGAGAGCTTGGTCCCAAGAAACGGGCTCGAATCGGCCGCTACCGCGCTTTCCGACGCGCTTGAGAGGAGTGAGAATACGATCGGGGTCACGCACTTGGTTGATCGTTGCCGGTCCCTTGGCGCAGGTTCGGCCGCGACTTCCGGGATGTACGGGATTGCCTTCGAATTTTTCGATCTCGCCGGTTTCCTTGTCGACGAAAGCCAGAAGGCCGCAGCCCGATTCACAGTTGAAGCAAATCGTGGGTATGCACTCGTAGTGCCGCTCTTTGCGTTCGGGCCATGCGGCCGGATCGAGTTCGACCCAGTCGTCCCACTTTTCCGGAGGCGGACCGACGGCGAGTTCCCAGGGGCTTTCTCGCTGAGGTTGTTTCACGGGAGGATTCTCCTGAACGGCGAAGTTCTCATCTATGAAATCGGTAGCGCTTGGCCGGCACGAACGAGGATGTCTTCTTCGACGAAGAGGCCGATCAAGGCGAAAAGCGCAGCCATCATGCTGAGCGCGGGCGGCCCGTTCAGGGCCAGCAGGAGCAATGGAAGAAGCGTGCCGATGGTGATACCGAGTATCCAGTGTGCGCGGGCATAAGGACCGGAAGTCACGAGGTGATGTGCGCGTTCGTACTCGTGTTCACGCCCTGCCGGCGCGAACCGACCTTCGGTCAGCGTGAACGAGAGATGCAGGGCGAGCGAGATCATCAGCGCGCTTCGGGCGATGTCGGGATCTAGGCCGGAGGCGAGCATTCCGCCGCCGAAGAGCAGCAAGAAGGCGCTGCCTGCTAGAACCGCTTGCACGATGAGGTGTAGCCAGAGGCCGCGGCGCATCCACAGAACGCGGGCTTTGGCCTGCGCAAAGAGCCAGCCCGTATAGCAAGCTCCAAGCACCGCTGCGATGGTCGTCAACAAAACCAGAAACCGGCCAAGCGTCGCGGAGGGGGTCCACTCCAAGAAGGAAGCTGCGATCCAGAATGAAAGCAAGCCGCCGTAGCCTGCCAGAATGAAGGAGCCGCGGGCCAACCATGACGAGAAATTCGGTCGGATCATGATGTAGGCGAAGCGCGAAGGTTTCTTGAGGTCTCCGACCAAGGCTGCCATCGTCAGTGCCAGCATGATCAGCGAGGGGATGGCCAAAGCGAGGCTGAGCGGCGCAAAGCGGGAACTGTCCGTAGAGAGGATATCGTACAAGGGCTTCGCCCCCACGAGGAAGATCCCTGCCGCGAGCGATTTTCCGAAGAGATAGGCGGTGATCAATCCACCCCAGCGAGCAGGGTGGTGAACGTCGTAAGAGGTCTTGGCCGTGGCGGGTCGGCCCTGTGCTTTGCTTTCGAGGGCTTCGAAGGTCTGAGCATCGATTTGCGGACTTTGCACGCGATTTGCCCAAAGAAAGCCGGTGGCCGCGTTGGTCTTGGCCGGATCGATATTGGCGGGCTCGACGTCGATGTAAAAGACATTGGGTCTCGTGCCGGCCTCGGTCTTGCGCGCATCGAGGCGATGCTCTTTCTTGAGCTGAGAGACACGCGATCCGGGATCGTCGAAATCACCCGGAATGATGGCTTCGGTCGGGCAGATGACCGCGCAAGCGGGTGCAAGACCGATTTCCGCTCGGTGGGCGCAGAAGTTGCATTTTTCAGCGATTCCGAGTTCTTCGTTGATGAAGATGGAATTGTAGGGGCACCCTTGCATACAGGCCATGCAGCCGATGCACGCCTTGGGATCGACTTCCACGATTCCCGTCTTTTCTTTTCGCATCGCGGCGACCGGACAAATCGTGACACAAGGCGCGTCGGAGCACTGGTTGCAACGCAGGACGGAGAAAGATCGTCGCACCTGCGGATAGTTACCCCGGTCGACATACTTCACCCAGGTCCGAAAGGATCCGAGAGGGACGTCGTTTTCCGACTTGCAGGCAACGGTGCATGCGTGGCAACCGATGCACCGGGAGTGGTCGATTACAAAGCCGAGTTGCACGAGATATCTCCTCCGGCGAGCGCGGCAAGCACAGTATAAAGCAAACCGGGCTCTAAGAGCGTGTCGGTCGTGAAAAAGCAGATCGCAAAGCGACTCAGATGCGGGGACCGCTCGTCTGTCGATTCGAGAAGAATCGCAAGGGCATCCGAAGAGAAGTCGCTAAGAGGAACTCTGCCGTTCCGCGCATCGGCTGCGAGCCGTCTGCCATGCGTCTAGCCGAAAAGTCTTGCATCCATACGGCGCAGGTCTTCCGGCAGAGGAGCCTCGCAGGTGATTCGGCGGTCTCGTATGGGGTGGTCGAAGGCGAGCCGATGCGCATGCAGTGCGGTTCGGCCCGGGTTGGCGACAACCTCGCCGTACCATCGGTCTGCGCGAATCGGCCAGCCGGCGGCGGCAAGTTGAGCACGGATTTGATTCCGGCGTCCGGTCACCAAGGCGATACGTAGCCGGGCGCCGTGAGGACGAGCGACTTCAATCCGATAGTCGAGTATGGCTTCCTTGGCTGTGGAATCCTCGCCGGCTAGGTCTTCGCCGACGGCTTCGACGCGGTGGGTCTTGGGATCTTCTCGCAAGTAGTGGTGCAGTCGGCCTGTCGCTTCGGCGGGGACCGCCATCGTCCATGCCAAGTACTCTCGTGTTGGGCGTCGATGGCGGAAATGCTCGCGGAGTATTTCGTAGGCGCGCTCTTGCCGCGCAAAGCAAACGAGACCCGATGTCTCGCGGTCGATGCGATGGACGACGAAGAGTTGCTTTGCTTTGCGACCGGACTGTCTCAAGGCCTCGGCGACGCCGGCGACGAGTGAGACTTCGCCCGATGCGCGCTCGGTGTCGTCGCTGGAGGTGGGAATCGTCAGGTAGCCGGATTGCTTGTTGACGACGATGATGGATTCATCGAGGTAGATCGTGTCGAAACCCGGCCCGTTCAAGGTCGGGACCTTGCGTTTGGAAGGCGAGCGGAGTGTTCTTTTCGGGTCCGCGGCGATCGTGATGATTTGAGCGCGGGGCCGCGCGACCGGATCGAGGCAGGGTTCGGTCCCGAGCAGGACGCTCCCGGATTCGATCAAGCGACGGGCTTCGGTGTTCGACAGCCCGGCGGCCGATTTGACGAGCACCGTCAATGTGGTGCGGTTTTCCGCGGGGACGGTGATGGTCAGCGGAAGATCGTTTTTCTCGTTCATCGGCTAGACATCGCCTTTCGATGCTCCGTAGTCAATGGCAGGGACGGCCATGTCAATGAAAGGACAAGGATGATGACACGAGTCTTGACCGCAATCACTCTGGCTTCTACGCTCGCCGTCGTTTCGGCCGGGCAGGCATACTCTCACGACGAGAGCTTCGAAAGGGAGGAAAGTGTCCTTCTGACGTTGACGGCGGGGGCGGAGCAGGGCGGCAAGGTCCGGCAATCGAAAACCTATACGATGGTGTTGGGCGGCGACGGCGGGTGGAGCAAGGTGGACGACGGATCCCGCATCGCGTTTTCCACGAAGACCGTTGCCACCGAGGCGGACAACGGCGAATCGGCGGGCCCGGCGACGTCGTACGCATATAGGAGCATCGGTTTTTCAGCGCGCGCTGAAGGCAAGATCCTGCCCGATCGTCGATTTGCGCTGCAACTTCGGGTCGACGATTCGAAGGTCGACCCGAAGGAAGCTCCTCTCGGGCTGCCGACGGTGCGGGACCTTTCTCGTGAAATTCGCACCGTGCTCGTTCCCGGAAAGATTTCTCGCGTTGCATCTCAGACCGATTCCGAAGGTCGCACGGAGTTCATCGACGTGATGGTCGAAATCTTGGAATGAGCGATCTCTAGCGGCGTTTTCCTCCGCACGGACGTTTCCGATCCGAGGTGTCGACAAAGGTCTCGGGCTACGGGAATGCGCAGAATGTGCCGGTGGTTGTGGTGCCCCACGGTCCGGGGCCGCCACAGCCATCGTCCACGGCACGGACGAGGTAGTACCAGCCGGTGCCGACGGCCGGGATCATGATCTCATCGTAGATCGTGTCGCTCGTATCCGGATCGGAATCGTTTACGCAGACGCCGCTGTTCCATTGCCCGAGGTCCCCGCGTACGGTGTCGTATCGATCCGCGGTGGGGACCGACCCCCAAGAAAAACGCGTTTCTTGATTGGGCAAAGGCGTTGCTCGCAGATCCTCGATTTCCGGCGGCGTTCCCGCCGACGGGTCGAGGGCGGCGCAGTCGATCGAGTCGTCGATCAGGTCGCCGTCCTGGTCGACGGCGAGGCGCGGCATGTCGCCGAAGACGTCGAGGTGATCGGCGGCGTCCGTCGATCGGCCGCAGGGGAGGGGAGCGCCGGCTTTGGGAAGCCAGTTTCCCGGAGGCGGCGAATCGACTCCATCATCCTTGCAGGAGTCGTAGACCTCGCTGCCGTCGAGACCGACGTGCATATCGGTAAAGAGCAGATCGATGCGGCGGTTCGTCGCCGGATGAGTGATTACCGTCGCCGGGTCATCTTCATGCGCTGCATCGCGCAAGGTCATTCCGGCATCGGCGAGCGTGACGAAAGGATCGTAGGTCACAGGGAAAGTGATGTCGTTGCCGAGCCGGTAAGAGGCGGGAAGTCCCGGCGGCGGCGCATTCCACGTTGGAGATCCGAAAGGACCGCGGCCCGGATCTTCGTTGAAATCGCCGGCGAGGACGATGGGAGAGCCGGGATCAGAAGAGCGAATCACCTCGATGGCCTGCACCGTACGCTGCACTTCGATCTGACGGCGGAAGAGATTCGGATCGCCGGGGGATGCCTTCAGATGCACTGTCAGCACGACCCAAGGAGAAAGATCTCCTCCAGGATCGACCCAGCAGGCGAAGATGTCTCGCCCGATGTCGTTGGCATTCGGGTCGCCCGACAGCTCGACAGAAGACCAAGATTCGTAGCGAAGGATCGGCAAGCGCGAGAGACATGCAGTGCGCAAATTGCCGCTCATGGTGCCCGAGATGCTCGAGGTCGCCGAATAGGGATATCCGGCGGCATCGGCGAGATCGGGCACCCTGTCGCGCTCATCGGCGCCGTTGACTTCCTGAATCATCGCCACGTCGGCATCCACGCGAATCAAAACGTCGACGAGCGCATTCCACTCCGTCGATCCCGTTATCCCCAATCGTTCGACATTGTATGTAGAGATGCGATTCTCATCGCAGACACCACCCCCCATCGCCAAGACCGAGAGCAGCAAGACAATCCCAATCCGCCTCCGCAGCATCGACATGATCTCTCCCAAAGATGAGTCTCTGCCGATTCTCGATCGCGGTCAAGACCAAAAGCACCGCTCCCCCGAACCATCACTCCCCACCCACCACTCACTCACAGCGAAGATCAACGAGGTATTGTCGGACTTCGGGGATCCGTGGCTCTAGGTTCTTGACGAGAGCATCGAGCTTTCTTCGCAAGCGTCGCGATTCGAATTCTGGGTCTTTCAATATTCTCTTGTGGTGTCGCCAAAGGTGAAACCGGTATTCGAACTCGTCACCTAGATCACCGAGCTTTCGTGCGATCAAGGCAGCATCTTCGATCAAGGAAGATGCGCGAGAGTAGTTGTCACTCAGCAGTTCGGTAATGCCGAGACAGCGCAGGCCAAACCCTGTGACCTCTTCACATCCCTCCTTCTGCGCCTCGGCCACTGCCTTCGCAATCAACTCTGCGCCGCACGTCCGCGTTCCTGCGCGGAAAAGTGAGTACCCGAGAAGCGCCAGAGCCCGCGCAACCTCAGCGCAGTCGCCTAGGCAGCGATAGAGCGCCAAGGATCTTTCGTAGCAGGCCACCGCAGATGAAAAATCCCCTTCTTCGGCGTGCAGGTTGCCCGTCACAGCTATCGTTCGGGCCTGAACGCGTGGACTCAGTTGCCCGTG
>JALUUK010000036.1 GCA_027021395.1 Acidobacteriota bacterium | reverse complement strand
TCAGAAGACCAGCGCCAGCACGAACTGGGTCTGATCGGTCCAGCCAATCAAGGAATCCTGTTCTTCAGTCTCGAATCCGATTCCGCGCTGCAGCCACAAGCTCACTATCGAGGTCCGGAAGCCCACTCGTACGAACGCGCCTTCCTTTGCCTCGCCGGGAGCGGGAATACCATCGATGTTGGTGAGCAACTTCACATCCTCGATTGCCAGTCCTGCAAGCACGTGAAGCCCCCAAGATCTCTCTTCGGATCGGTGAGTTCGGAACCCAAGACCGAGCGTCGCTTGGCTGTAGTCGTACGCCATCGAATCGCTTGGTTCCTGCGATTCTCCCGGCCCGATCGACACCGAGCCGTGTAGTGCCAAATGCCGCGAGAAACGGTACTGGGCTCCAACACCCACAGCCAAGACATTCTCCACTCTGCCCGAGAAGTTCGTCGAAGTCCGTATTCTCTGACCTGTACGATTCGGATCGAAACCGAGACTTCCGAACTTTGCATGAACGTCCACCAACCACCGCGGGTTGTAGGACAGATAGGATTCCTGGAGATCGTCTACGCGATTGGCGGCTTTCGTCAGCGATTCCCTGTCATCACTGTCGAGCTTCTCCGCTTGGCGAAGCTTGGACCCAGCCAACGCGAAGCGACCTTCCATCGCTCTTGCTTCAGCCTGCCTCAAGAGATCTGCCCGATGGGCTCGGATCTTGTCGATTTCTGGTTGTAGCTCGAGTGCCGTACGCGTCTGATGAGCCTTGAGGGATTCGTCGAGAAGATTTTCGGCCACACTGAGATTCCCGGATTGGATTGCTTGTTTGCTCCGGTCCACGAAGAACAAGGCGATTTCCCTCTCGTCCTTGATGGAATCACGCCATTCTCTCAGCCATGCGGAAAAGGACTGCCGCCTTCCGTCTAGCTGTGACTGGTAGAGTTCGGCCCCCATGACTTCGCGCTGAACGTCGAGGCGAAGTGCGGAGTAGATGTTCGCGGTCTCGGTGGTGTCCTTCTTTTCGAGGGCTCGCTCGAGAACGGCGTAGCGTTTCCTGAACTCCTCGGCACGCTCCTCCCGCGCGCGGGTGATCCTCGCCTGAACACGGGAGAATACAGCGTCGCTGACGCAGTAGCGGAACTTGCGAAGTGTTCGTTTCCCCCCTTCGGACTGTTGGGGAACACTCAAAAGCGGCCAGGCAGGAACACTTCAAATGCGGCCACCCCGAGAGGGCTAGTCAGTATCGACGTCCATCCTTTTGGGCGCAAGCGCGCGTGTTGACGTCGCAGTCTTTGGAATGAATTGCAGGGGAATCCTCGTGCGTGTTTTGTCGGCATCATCCACGCCGAAGGCGTGCCAGGGATGAAGTAGCTGGGGACGCTGGCGGTCCAGAGGTTGAGTTCGTCTTTTGCTCTGTCGCGGTATTCTCATCAACGGGTCTTTTCTTGGGCACCGGAGTCGGCCGGCGAATCGTTGCCGGGGTCTTTGATGCTGCGGAGTTCTTTGAGCTTGGCTGTGAGATAAGCGAGGTACGTTGGTTCCAGTGGTTTTTCGAGCAGGTCATCGATCAGCGGGAGGTAGTAGTGCAAGGAGCGGATCATGGAAACGGGGCCATTGGCTGGGTCCGCAAAGCCCCGGCGCACAGCGGCGAGGAGAAATGCGGCCTCGACGGTTTCTAGGGGGACGGCTCGCTCGTAGAGGGCGATGGCGAGACGCCGATCGCTGGGACGGATTCGTGCGAGTGTTCCTGGTGCGCATCGGTACTTTTCGAGGAGTTCAGTGACGTATTCGGTTCGAGCCTTGGTGCCGTATCTTTCACGGAGCAATTCAGGGCTCGGACTTCCTGACTCTTGAGGATTCATCGTTTGACTCCGTTCTTCTCTTGAGTCCCTTTGCTGCGTTGACGGAGACGGTAGCTCTTGCCCTGCATCTGAATGATCTCGACGTGAGCGAGGAAACGATCGAGTATTGCGGTGGTGGCAGGGACGTCACTGAGAAACTGCGACCAGTCCTCCGTGGGTCGGTTTGTCGTGATGATCGTGGAACTTTTCTCATGCCGTCGGACGAATATCTCGAGAAGGTCTTCGGCTGCCGCTGGCCCGAGTTTTTTCATTCCGAAGTCTTCGAGAATGAGCAGCTCGACGCGAGTGAGCCGTTCAACGAGTTCACGTCGCTCTCCGGTTGCCTCGGCTTCGGAGAAATCCTGCGCGAGATCGAAGACGCTGCGAATCAGGACTCGATAGCCGGCGCGAATCGCTCCGATGGATATCGCCACCACGCAGTGGCTCTTTCCGACACCTGGCGGGCCGATCAACAAGACATTGCGGTGCTCGACGACGAAGCGTCCCGTCGCCAGTTCCAGTAAACGCGCCTTGGGGATCTTTGTATTGAAAGACCAGTCGAAGTCGGAAAACTCCTGGATCTTGATGATGCTGGCTTGCTTGAGTCGGCGTGCAAACAATCGGTCGGCCCGGCGGGTGAGTTCGTCCTGGACCAGGAGTTCGAGAAACTCGAGATGATCGATATCGCCACCACGGGCCTGTTCGAGTCGCAAAGGCAGTGTGGCGACCATACCGGACAGCCGGAGCTGGCGTAGACGGGTATCGAGCTGAGCGTTCATGATAGGAAGTCCTCCATGCGGTAATCGGTCATCGGTCGGATGCTGGAATGCTCGACTGTGAGCTGTAACGGGAGCTCGGCGGGACCCATCTCGGCGAGACGTTTGAGGTCCTTGAAGCGAAAGAGTCGATTCTCTGCGGCCTTGGTCGCGGCCCGCAGGACTTGCTCGCGGCTGTGCTTGCGAGTCAAGGAGAGCGCACCCTGGATCAAACGCAGAGCGCGGATACCCCGCTCTTCGATCGCGAGTTCTGCCCACGTCCGCAATTCGGCACCGACCTTCCCGCAGCGGCGGAGCAGGTTGTTGATGCCGGCTTCTTGGGTCGAGGTGAGCGCTTCTGGAGAATCTCCCGCACGGTGGGCGAAGCGGCCACGCGGCACACGGCAATGAGCAGCCACGAGTTCATCGTGGTGGAACAGCCGGACCATGTGTTGATCCCAGCGGACCTGGATCTTTTCGCCGAGTAGATAAGTCGGTGCAGGATAGTACGACCCCTTGACTTCCACGTGGCCATCGGTAAAGACAATCCGCTGGCCGCACTCGAAGAGCGGAAAGGCTTCAGTCTTGAGCGGCCGCAGTGCCGGCTTGTCGGTCTCGAGATAGTGCGCCCAGACTTGTTTCTTAGTCGTGCCGTGGATCCGAAGCCGAGCGATCGTCCGATTCCAGCGGCGCAGAAACGCATTCTGCTCTTCCAGGCTGTTGAATCTGCGTCCCTTGAGCGCATTGCTCTTGACGTAGCCACCACTGCGTTCCTGTTTGCCATTCTCTTTCGGGTTACGTGGACGGGTCGGTAGCGGCGTAAAGCCCCAGTGCTCGGCAAAGGCCGCATAGACCACGTTGGTTTCCGGATCGTACAAACAAGCACGCACCACGGCCGCCTTGAGATTGTCGTGCCGGACCGTCCTCACCACACCTTCCAGTGCGCGAAACGCCCGTTCGTGCAGCCGAAGAAAGGTCTCGAGTCTCTGGTCCCAGACCGCCTCCTCGTAACCATGCCGCGAATGGCAAAGCGTCATCCGGAATACCCAGGGCCTCCGCCACTGACCCGTGGACGGATCGAGCGTCGGTGCGCCGCGAAAAAAGTCGACTTGCCCTTCTTCGCCGGGGGCGCTGTGCATCACACCCACCATCCCCCGTCGCCTGCGCAACCGGCGCACGTAGCGTTTGACGGCCTCATATCCATGGCCGTAACCAAAGTCCTCCACGAGGTCCTGCCAGATGCGTTTGGCCGTCAGCCCCTTCTCCAGCATCGCCACGATCTCGTCTCGGTAACGATGCGCTGACGAGCGCTGAACCTTGCTCGAGCCGGCGAACCCTTTGGCCGCTTTTGACACCGAGCCGGGGAACTCTTTGGCCGGGTTTGACGCCCGACCCTGCTCCGAATCCGCGATGGGACACGATTCTTCGTCTACGGACCCGGGGAACCCTTTGGCCGCCTTTGAACGACGCATCCCGTCATAACGCGAGACCGTCTCCCGCCGCACTCCCGTCTCCGACTCGATCCGGCGGTAAGACCACCCGAGCTCCAGCAACGAGATAACTTGTTGTCTCTTATGTGCTTTCAAGTAATTGGCCACCAGCATCCTCCGTCGCCGAAACGACAAGGATGCTCTGTGAGGCCCTACTTGAAGTGGCCGCTTTTCAGCCGTTCCTCACTGGCCGCTTTTGGGGGTTCCCTGACAGATACACGGGGCCGGCTCAATGAGCGGACAACGCCAAGATCGGCGAGTTTCTGCGCCGTGCATTTGGCAGTCATCGGAGCACCTCGATCGGAATGGAGCACCAGCTCTTCCGGAGCGATATCGTGCTTGAGACAAGTCTCCTCGATCAGCCGGGT
>JALUUK010000035.1 GCA_027021395.1 Acidobacteriota bacterium | reverse complement strand
ACAGCCGCTGCGCCGGCAGCTCGCCGAAGACATCACTCAGATGACGCCGGTTTTCCTCGCAGACCAACTTGCCACGCCATACGTCCAGCGAGCCGGCCACGATTTGATCCGGCAACGACCCGCCAAGCAACCGAAGAAGCGGCCAGGTCCGATGCATCTCTCTGATTCGACCTGTGTTCTCGCGGGCCGTACTTTCTTTCAGGTTTCCGCCATGCAGCAGAAAATTAAAAATTGCCAGAGGCATCCTATCGCGGAGCTGATATTCATTAGCCAACCACAGCATGCCGGGCAGGCGGACAAGCCGATGCCGCAGCGCATTGCCGGACAAGAACGGAACATACACCTTTCCGCGATCCGTGGTGACGGCCTCGCGGGCGATAATGCCGACATTGCCCTTGCTGCCGCTCATGTGCGTGATCGGTGAAAGGGCTGTGGACAAACACTTAATCGTGAAACACCTCATTTGTCCGACTCCTCCTTTTTCTTGGCGGTCTTCTTTGGCCGAGTGACCCACGCGTTGCGCGCGTGAACCAGGATCGGCACCAGGTGCGTGCTGAAGTAGGTAATCCACGCCTGGCGGTCCTCGTTCGTCCACTCGTTCAGCGTCGCCATGACACGCGCGATGGCCTGGTTGGAGCTCGCCGCACTGCGTTTAGCGAGAATGACCTGCATGACTTGCTCGATAAAGAACTCGTGGTCGCCGCCGGCCGTCTTCGCGAACGCAACTTCGAGGGCTGTCCCGATACGGTCCCACATCGTCTTGCGGTCGAGCTCGTCGCCAAAGACAGACGGCAGCGCTGCGGTGAAATCGATCGCCAATTGTTTGATCTCCTCGCGTCGCTCGGGACTGATCTGCTCGCGCGGATCAAGCAGACCGGCCAGCTTCTGCCGAAACTCCTCCGGCGTCAGTTCGCCGATTAACGGCGGTTCGACCTCTTTTGGTTTTGGTTTTGTTTTCGCTGTCATCTTCACACTCCTTTTTTGACGGCGTCAACCAAACAGCGAGCCGCGTTAAGGGCTCGTCTTTAACGCTCAACCAGTCCTCCAATGCCTGTTCTCCGCAAGCTGCGACAATCTTCATTTGCTGGCCGAAGGTCATGCGCTCGGTGAGTGCCTTTTTTCCGACGACGCGGCACAAGTCGCGACAAAGCTGTAATCGCGACAGCAAATGAGCCGGCACATAGGTGATTTGTTCCCCTTCGAGCGTAATAGTGGGCCTTGATTGCGATCGGCAGACGACGGCGCGATAAAGCAAGTGCTTTTGGCCGCTGTCCGACAGCGAAACCACAAACGGTGGGTCGGAGGGATCGAGAAGAACTCGGGCCAACCAGGTCCGGTGAGCTTTGGTGGCCGCGATTGTTGCGTTTCTCGTGATCACCCACGAGTAGCACCGGATTTTTTGGTTCTCTCTGATTGTGCCGTCCGGGAGAATAACGGGAGCCTTTTCGGCCATGGCCGCGACGCAGCCGTCGCAGACCCGATCCCCGCCGCAAACCGTGTCTCGACTTGTGAAGCTCGCCTTCACATGCTCGCTGGCCGGCACACATTCCTCGGCACAGGCTCCGCCGCAGTAATAGCAGCGGTGGTCGCCGAATCGGACGTTAACGCCGCGAGCGAGTGCAAAAAGCTGTGTTGCTGTCGGGACTTCAATCATGGCTACGCCTCGCACTAAAAGTCTGCACGGTGAGACGGACGGCCAGGCCGAGGGCGTGGCGGGGCCGGAGCGGGAGCGAGCGGTCGAAGGCCCAACGGGCGAGCTGCCAGATCGCTCGCGGCCAGTCGCGCCGCCGGCAGATGACGACCCAGGTGTGCTCTTCCGTCTGGCAGGCGAGGAACAGCATTCGCCTGCGCGGCGGATGCCGGCTCAAGAGCGCGCAGAGCACGTCACACAGGAACATCGCCCGCTCCAGCGGGTTCGGAATTAATTGCTTTTGCATCGCCGCCATAGCATCCGTCTATTCTCATCCCGGAGTCGGCTAACTATCGCATCAATTTGGCTGAGGTTCTCTTGTCGTATTTCGTCGTTGTCCCATGACGCGAGCCAATCAAGCGCTAGACTCGCCAGACAAATACATATATCCGCGTCGCCCGGGCGTGGTCCGAAGCGATGCACCCAATCTATCACTTGGCGGCACATGTGATCCACGCGGTCTCCGCTCTGGGCGCATTGGAATAGAGTCGCCAAGGGAGACGCGTCGCATTCCGGTACAGATTGATCCATTGGGAGCCCCTTAAACTGTCAGACTCGCAGCCCGAGCCGCTCGGCTATGGCCAGGATTTCTTTCTCCGAAGGTCTGGCATTGATGTCACTGTCGGCGTTGGGCGCGAATAGTCGCTCAATCAAGCCGCGCTTGATTGCTTCCCGGCGGCATGCCAGATACACGTCGGCCAGGTCCGGAAACCGTTTGTCCTCCAGGCCAATCCGGATCACGATTCGATTGATGATTTCCGCCGGAAAAATGCATAAGCAGCTATACCAAGCGTGGACTTGCTCGGGCGTGAACACCGTCGTCCGTTTCAACGCGCACAAGTGCGCCATCGCCTTGGCAAATTCCATCTTGTCGATCTGCGTCCGTCGCTCCCAACCCTGCGAATTCTGCGAGGACGCGCAGACTCTCGGCGCGGCGTGCGGCTTCGCCGTTACCACCGGCGGGGAGGCGTTCCGTTCCATTGCGTGCTCTCCTGTTCTGAGCGCTGTTCAGCCACCGAGTGAGAAAAGCGGGCATACCACGATAGGTCTTTCGTTTTTTGGGATTGTCGCGGCACCATTGAAGCGCGCAACGGCATTCTTGAAGTACGTCGAGACCGGGATAGGTCTGCTGGTATTCAGCTAGCTTCCTGGCTGTAAGAATCCAGGTTTTGGGTTTGCCAGTGCACGGAAACTCCAGAATAGGCTCCGAGCGTTCTTCGGCTGGGAGGCCGGAGTCTGCCGCTTGCGGCAGCTCCGGACAAGAATCTCCGCTAGGAGATTCTTTCTTAGATATTTCTTCTCTTTTCTTCTCTTCTCTGGTCACGTTTTTGTCACGGTCGCAGCGTGACATTTCTGTGACGGTTGTCACGTCTTTGTCACGGTCGGACCGTGACAATTCCGTGACATCATTGCGGCGCGTGCGTCGTGTTTGTTGTCGCTGCTTGGCCTTCAGCCGTTCTTTTCCGGAGCTGCCGGTCCACTTTCCGAGGCCGGGAAAGCAAATTTCGCCTCTTTCGTTCTCCGCTGCCCAGCCGACCTCCGCTAGCGCTTCACCGAAGCCCTT
This sequence comes from Acidobacteriota bacterium, assembly GCA_027021395.1. GTDB lineage: Bacteria > Acidobacteriota > Polarisedimenticolia > J045 > J045 > JALUUK01. The sequence continues at coordinate 1,216 of JALUUK010000035.1, read as the reverse complement.
TATTCCCACGTGCTCGTCCGCAAGTCGTAGACCTTGCGCGAAGCTCACTCCTGGGATGTGACAAGTACGTGCGTCATCGAAAGTTCCCTCGGAATCACACCACTCCCACCATTCCATGCAACACGCAGCTACCTCGCGCCGGCTCATTTCCAGCCGCGCGGCCATCAGTATGACTTCGCGCCGCTTGGTCAGCCCCTTGACCCACGCAATCCACTCACCGGCCATCCTTCGCCCCCGTTCATGTGGATTCCCGCCAATATCACGTCCGCAGATACTCCCTGACGGCTCCGCACGGGCGGACGACCGTGCCCGGAGCCCATCGCTCGCGACGCACCGCGCCGCGGATGAACCGATGCTCGTGGCCGTCGCGGTCGCGGAATTCGACCAGGCGGCCGGACGCCGAAACCTCTACCACCGCCGCCGACTCGGTGCACGAGACGAGCCGGCAGTCGGCCTCGAGGCCCTCCAGCACGAACCGCGTCCCCGGCCGCAGATTCCTCAACGCTACGCGCATCGGTGTGTCCTCCTGTGGGGTGGGCACCGCCCACCAACGTGCCTAGGTGCTTCCCCCGGTGGGCCGTGCCCACCCTACCGATCGCCGTCGCGGATCGATCGCACGAGCTGGACCGAGTCGCCGAGGTCCGGCGGCAGCGAGCCGCGCAGACTGGCCAAGGTCGGCAGCTCGTCGTCCGCCGGTTCCTCGCGGCCGCGAATCTCCGACCGCACGATCGGCCAGCCGGCCGGGGCCTCGATGCCGATCCGAGCGTACCGCTGGCCGGGCCGGACCAGCGTCACGGTGATCTCTCCGAGCGGCGTCTGAATCGCAATCGATTCTCCCTGTCGGCGTCCTAGTACGAGCATGGCAGTCCTCCTGATCTGCTGTAGGGTGGGCATCGCCCACCAGCGACGCTCCGGCTGGGTATTGACGCCGGGGATGCTCCCGGTGGGCTGTGCCCACCCTACCCGTCAGCCTCCATGCGGGCCGGGGCGTCCGTGCCCCGGCCCGGCGAATCCGTTCCGCCGGCCGATCCCTCAGCCAGCCTCACCCGTCCGTGTCCGTTCGCTTTTCAGAGCGCGTACAAAACTTTGTTCTCGATCCCACCGATCGATTGCGTTAGAGTCACCAGGTAGCATTGCTGGTAGCTGTCGTTCCACCAGGCACACTCCGGGCCGAGGCATTGGTCCAGCCGCTCCCCGTGGATCGAGAGCAGCGGGC
>JALUUK010000034.1 GCA_027021395.1 Acidobacteriota bacterium | reverse complement strand
TGTTTCTCGATGAGATCGGCGAACTACCGGGCGGGCTTCAAGTGAAGTTGCTGCGTGTGCTCGAGACCATGAGCTTCTTTCACGTGGGAGGTCGAAAGAAGATCGAAGTCGATGTCCGGCTGGTGGCGGCGACCAATCGAGACCTCAAAGCCGAGGCCGATCGAGGGACTTTCCGGGCGGACCTCCTGTATCGGATCAATGCCGGTACGATCGACGTTCCGCCGCTGCGCGATCGGCGGGAGGAAATCGCGCCGCTTGCCGAAGCCTTCCTGCAGAAGATCAATCACGAGAAGTCGTTTGCAGACGGAGTTCTGGCCAAACTCGAGGCCTACGACTGGCCCGGCAACGTTCGAGAACTGAGAAACGTCGTCGAGCGGGCGGCACTCCTATCGGTTTCGTCGACGATCGATACCAGCGATCTTCCCATGGAGATCGTTGCGAATATGCCGAAGACTGCCGCGGAATCGAGCGCGATGGATTCCGTTTCCGCTGCGCGTGCGCCGGGATCGACTCGCCCTCCGGCGACCGACGCCTTGGAGTCGGTCTCCGGAGCGGAAGAGAGCGAGTCGAAATCGCTCCAAGCCATGGAGAAACAGCGCATCGTCGAGGTTTTGGAAAGCACGCGCTGGCATCGCGGACGCGCAGCGGAGGTTCTCGGAATCTCGGTCCGAACACTCTACAGAAAGATCAAAGCCTTCGACCTCGACGAGATGTCGGTCGGTTGACGCTCCGAGGGCTAGCCGTCCTGGCCGATGGAGAGCATTTCCAGCTTGGCTTTCGCCCACTCGGACTCCATCCCGCCCTGATCGAGCGCGGCCTGGAAGTGCGAGACCGCTTCCTTCTTGTCGCCCTGCTGGAGGGCGATGACGCCGCGGACATAAGGCGCGTCATACCCACGCTTACGCGCGGCATCGAGCGCTTCGAGCGCGGGTTCGTCGCGTCCGAGCGCGAAGAGAACGCGGCCCTTTTCGCGGGATAGTTCTCCAACGCTGTAGGAGGATGAACCGTTTTCGCTCTTCGCAGCGGCCCTGATGGAGTTGTCGATCGCTTCGAGTGCGAGTTCGTACATGGATTCCGCGCGGTAAATCTTGGCGAGCGCGAGCCATGCGTCCACGTAGTCGGGATCGAGTTCGAGCGCTTTGTCGATCTCTGCGATCGCACCGACGAAAAGGCCTTGCTTTTGGAAGAGGCGTGCGCCTCGCAGGCGCATCTCCGCAGTCGGAGGGCGCGACGAAGAAAGAACGCGTTGCATCTGCGTGCAGAGAACCGTGAGCCGTGGTTCCGGATGGCCTGCTTGGGCGAGTTTTTCGCTCAGAGCGGGCCATACGTTCTTGGTCGATCCCGGTACCAATCGCTCGCGAGAGATGCCGAACCAGGCTTCGAACAAGAGGTCCTCGCCCGTCATCGGTGTCAGCAGATCGACGGCCTGTTGCCATTGCCGGGACATCAGGGAGAGCCACGCCGTCCGTGCAGCGAGCGCTTGGTTGCCCTTGGACTGAGAACTCGCTTCACTGAAGTAACGCACGGCCTGGACGAGTTGACCATCTTCGATTGCCACGAGTGCGTTGACGATCTTGACGGCGGAAGCGTCGGGGTACTTCTCCGCCATCGCGGCGGCAAGTTCTCGGGCCCGGTCGATCTTGTCTGCTTGGATCAGGTCTTGCGCGATCCGTCCGAGGTCGGAGAGTGCCGGTTTGGACAGAGGTCGTTTTCGGTTCTTCAGCAAGGTGATCGCCGTATCGAACTCTCCGCTCGCGACGAAAGCGGCGATCGCTCCGACATGCAGATCCTCCCTTGACGGGTTTTGCTCGGCAGCCGTGCGGAAGAGCTCGAGGGCCTGCTGTTTCTCCGACTCATCGTAGGTCATTTCGGTGTGATAGAAAGCGTTCATCTCCTCGCTGTCGAGAGGAAAACCCGCGCGGCCGACGCGCTCGCGATCGTAGCGGTTGATCTCGAAAACACGTGTCGCGGTGCGCGCCCGATGCAGGCGACAATTGGCTTCGAAGGTCGCAAGGTCCGGATCACTCGGGAAGTCGCTGCGAGCCGTTTGGAGTTCTTCGAGAACTTCGAGGCAGGATCCGCGCGCCAGCATGCGTCCGAGGCGGTCGACCAATTCGTCCGGCGCTGAAGTTTCCTGCGCCGTTGCGGTGCCGGAAGAAAGCGCAAGAAGGGAGAGCAGGAGGAGGGTGGATTTGGACATGCTCACGAGTGTTCTCCGATCAAATGACATCGCTTTGTCGCGCGATGATCGTTTCCGCACGTTCGACGATCTCCTCGGGAGATATTCCGGGGAACTTGTCTTCATCGTTCCTGCGGGTCGGGCGCGCCGGTGCGAGCACCTCATGGCCTTCTCCGAAAGGCGCGTTCAACCGAGCGTCCGTGGGGCCGTAGACGACGACACAAGCCGTACCGACGGCCCATGCCATATGCATGGGACCGGTATCGCCGCCGACGAAAAGATCGCATGCGGCCAGCAATCCCGCCAGTTGCCGCAGGGATGAGCGCTCCGTGATGCCGACCGATCCCCCAGCCATTTCTTTCAATCGCCGGGCTTCTTCTTCTTCCGCGGGACCGGCGAGCACGATGACGTGTCGGCCCGAACTCAGCCAAAGGCGCGCGCAACGGGCCCATTTTTCGAGCGGATATCGCTTCCATGCTTGCCGAGCCGAGGTGAAGGGAGCAAGCGCGATCGTGGGCCGTCCTCCTGCCAGGATCCGTCGTTGACGTTCGCCTTCATCCATTTCTTCTCGTGTCAGGGCGATCTCCGCCCGCAGCTCTGCGTCGCGGGCGCCCGCGAATCGGGCGAGAAACGCCGCTCGCCGAACGCGGTGGACATCTTCGGGTGGGAGCACGGCTCGGTGATTGACGAAAATCTGGGATTCTTCGCGGGTGTCGCGCCGGCCGAAGCCGTAGCGGCGTTTTGCTCCTGACAAATAAGTCAACAAGCCGCTCTTGAACGATCCTTGAAAATCGATGGCCATGTCGGGTGCGAATTCTCTGAGCTGCCGGAGATAGCGAGAGACGGTGCCGGCGGCGCCGAGCCGCCATCTTCTCGCGGCCTCGGTCACGCCCTTGCGGTCGAAAATTTCCACCGCATCGAGATCGGGATGGTGCTCGAGAAGCGGCGCGGCCGCCGTCTCGACCGCCCAGCGAATCTCTGCGTCGGGCCAGGTCTCGCGCAGGAGCCGGAGTGCCGGCAGGGTGCGTACGACATCGCCGATCGCGCCGAGGCGCACCACGAGGATTTTCTTCGGGGGAGTCGCGGAATTCGCCGCATGGTTGAGCACGGTGCGATTATGCCACGCGCCTCGGTTGACCGAGCCCGGGTCTTTCTGGCAGGCTCGTCGCCTCGTAGACGAAGAAGGTGAGCATGGTAGGGACCCGCACGGACGACCTCGACGGACGCGATCTGGACAAGATGACCGGGCGGAGGGTTCTCGTGCTCGGGGAGGTGATCCTCGACCGCTATCTTCATGGCGAGGTTTCCCGGATCAGTCCGGAAGCTCCCGTGCCCGTCGTGCATCTGCAGCGGCGCGAGATCCGTCTCGGCGGAGCGGCCAACGTGGCGATGAATCTCGCAGCACTCGGCACGAATCCGGCGGTCTTCAGCGTCGTCGGTGACGATGCCGCGGGACGAGAGATCGGCCGATTACTCGAAAGCCATGGAATTTCCGCAGAAGGGCTGGAGACGGAACCATCGCGAACGACGACGGTCAAGACACGCGTGCTCGCCCGCCATCAGCAGGTCGTGCGTCTCGACGACGAGCAGACATCGGCCGTTTCCGAGCAGATCGTCAGTACGCTCTTTTCCCGGCTCGTGCGCGCTCTCGAGGGCGCCGAGGCCCTGATCATCTCGGATTACGCGAAGGGGATGCTGAGCGAAACTCTCGTGCAGGACTCGATTCGCGCCGCCGAGAGCGCCGGCGTTCCGGTCCTGGTCGATCCCAAGCGCCGGTCCTTCGCCGTCTATCGCGGCGCGACCTTGATCACACCGAACCTCGGCGAAGCCGGGGTCGCGGTCGGTCGGGACCTTGGGGACGAGCATGCGGTGATCGAGGCGGCGCGATCTCTCCGTTCCGCACTCGATCTCGAAGCGGTCTTGATCACGCGGGGAGAGGAAGGCATGGTTCTCGTCCGTCGAGGTGCCGAACCGCTGTCGGTGCATGCGCATGCGAGAGAGGTTTTCGACGTCACCGGGGCCGGCGATACCGTCGTGGCCACGCTCGCCGCCTGCCGTGCGGCCGGCATCGACTGGGAATCCGGGGCCTTGTGGGCCACTCGAGCCGCGGCGATCGCCGTCGGGCGGCTCGGGACTGCGACGGTCACGCGGGAGGAGCTGCGGGGGGTGGGAAATGGGGGGGATTCGGGATAGCATCGGGGCTTCGCTCTGCGAGCTACGCCCGCGCTTGCGGGGCGTCCCCGTGTAAAGAGCGGGGTGCGGCGATGACCGTTGGGGGGGGGAGTGGGTGGAGTG
>JALUUK010000033.1 GCA_027021395.1 Acidobacteriota bacterium | reverse complement strand
AGGGCATCGGCACGAGCTTCGAGGTACCGTCTAAAGCCCTCGTCTTCCGCCAAAGCCGCAGCTTCCCGCAACTTATCGGCGGCGCGTTGATGCTGGGCGGAGAACTCTAGGTGAAAGGGGATCGTGTAGAGAGTCCCGTCGTCTTTTCGCCGTACGATGGTGTATTGGCTTCGAAGGTCGCGGCAGAAATCGGCATCCGCCGCACACGCGGCATCGAACTCTTCCTTCGTCATGTCCGACGGGTAGTAGCGGGCCCCGAGCGGTTTTTCGCCGTACGAGTCGAGAAAGGGACGGTTGCCGTCGAGGCGATCCCAAGGTCCATAGTTGACTTCGGCGAAGCGCCGAAGATCTTCGCTTTCGATGCTTGCGAGCAACTCGTCGCGGTTTCCGAACGATTCCAGCCAGAACACCTCGTCCATGGCCTCGGCGGCTTCGATCAGAATGGGGATCATCTTGCGCTGGTTCTCGCTCAGATGGCTGAGATCGGCTTCGAGCCGGAAGGAGGTGTAGATCTTCATATGCTCGCTCTGGTCGCTGGTAGAAGAGTGTTTGTCCTCGGGCGCTTCTCCGCAGCCGACGAACAGTAGGCAGTAGGCGACGAGCGCAACCATGGGTGGGATCGTTCTCATCTCAATTCTCCATCTCGGGTCAGAGCACATACTCGAGTTCGTAGATCAAAAGCCGCGAATGATTCCGGCGATATCGTTGAAGGTGACGATCAAGAAAAGTGTTCCGAGCAAAACGAGGCCCATGATCGTGGCGATGTTCTGCACGCGAATCGAAACCGGACGGCCGCGAATCTGTTCGATCAACAAGAAGATGAACTGGCCGCCGTCGACGATGGGCAGGGGAAGAAAGTTCACGACTGCGAGATTGACCGAAATCATCGCCAAGAAGAAAAGAAGCCATACGAAGCCCTTTTCGACGACCACCGTTCCGATATGTGCGATTCCCACCGGACCCTTGAGGTGAACGATCTTGACCGTGCCTTGGAACAAGCGTGCGAGCGTCATGTAGGTCTGCAGCATGACGCGTTGCGTTTCGCTCGTGCCCATCGCGAGGGCTTGGATGGGGGAAGCGGCTCGCAGCGTATACATCGCCGGAGCAAAGAGGCTCTCCGCAACATCGGCCGTCCACCCGAGTTGCTCGAGGCGCGACAAGTCCTCTTCACTCAGCGCCCATTCCCGCTCGACCTCTTCGCCGGCGGCTTGTGGGGGCAGCGAGTGAACGACGACGGAGAGGCTCTTGCGGCCCTTGGATCGCGCCTCGCGTGCCGCGTTGGTCAGTGCGAGGCGCACCTCGAGTAGATTGGAGACGGGTGTCGCGTTGATGGCCGTGATGCGATGGCCGCCGGAGGAGAAGATTTTCGTCGCCGGCGGGCTTCGGTGCTCGGTGGATCCCCTGGTGGAACGAATCTCCACAGGCGGGTTGGAGATCATGTTGCTCACTGCCGCAGTCGTCCCGGGTAGAAAGCCGATCGTTCCTTCGCTGGAGACGTCGGCCTCGAGCGATAGCTCGTGAGGGGGCGCGGATTCGCTTTCTTTGCGCAAGACGGTCAGCTCGATCGCTCGACCGCGATGCGCACGAATCGCGGCGATCGCTTCGGCGACTCCAGGGTACGGTTTTCCGCCGACGGAGATGAAAACATCTCCTGCCTGAAGGCCCTGTTCCGCGCCGCGTTCTTGTGTTTGGGCGACGGTCATCAGCGGAGTGAGGCCGAGCACATGCTGTATCGGGATGTATTGACCCTCGCCGTCGGGGGCGAGGTCGGTTTGCAACTGCGGTTGCGGCTCGAGCGTGACATGGGCTGTCGAAGACCCGTCGCCGAAGACGATGTCGATGGGGTCCCCGCCCGAGTTGAAGACGGTTTCCTCCAGCACTCCGAGGCTCGTCGGATTTTCATATTCTCCGATCTGGACGATGGCCATGCCCGGGCGTACCCCTCGCCATCCGATGGCTTCGAGCATTCGGCTCATGGCCTCGCGGTCGGCATCGCTTTCGGGATCGTGAAGGGAGACCGAACGGGAGTCCACGATGCCCAGATCGAGAAACCCCGAAGTGGCATTCAACTGGGGAACGATATCGAAGGTCAGCGGGTTGGGAATGCCGTTCCGCTCGACGGTCAAACGCAAGGGCTCATCGGGAGAGGCCATGGCTCCGGCGACCACGAGATCGAAAAAGGAATTCATCGTCTGGCCGTCGATGGTGAGGATCCGGTCTCCAGCACGGAGTCCGGGCTGAGAGATGCCGAAGTCCTCACGCTCGAGCGGCCACGCACGGGCGCTGTTGGAAGCGGGATCCGTCCGACCGACGATGGGCGGCGGGACATCGAGGCCGGCCATGAAGACGACGACGAAGAGGAGTGCCGCGGAGATCAAGTTCATCACGACGCCGGCCGAGATCACGATCATGCGTTTCCATACCGGGGCGTTCTGATAGGAGTCGCTTTCGTCGCTCACGGCTGAGGGATCGAGATCTTCTTGGCCGAGCATCTTGACGTAACCGCCAAGCGGTAGGGCGTTTATTCGGTATTCCGTCGGGCTGATCTCCTGTGCATCGACCGCGCCGTTTTCACCGATTTCATTTTCGGCAAAGCTCCGCTCGCGCGGGTCTTTCTCGGAAGATCCCCGCGCCCAGCCCAGTCCCTTGCGCCAGGAGACCAGCGCCGGCCCGAAGCCGACGGCGAAGGCGAGCACCCGAATGCCGGCCCATCGAGCAGCGAGAAAATGCCCGAGTTCGTGCAGACAGATGATCGCCGAAAAGCCGAGAAGCACGAGCAAGAACCGGCTGAAGTCGGTCAGATAGGAGAGCAGAATTTCCATGAGGGAATGCTAGCCCGGAAAGTTCTTCATGCCCACGTCCGGCGCCTTCAAAAGGAAAAACGGGAGCGGCCGCAGGGCGCGCTCCCGATTTCGCGGTCATCCGTTGGAGAGGAGGCTAGTCGTCCGCCCGGGTGGTGACGATCATGACGATGTCGTCGTCCGTCGCATTCCCCGTCAGGAGATTTGTAGTACTCGTATCCGTCTTCCGGTCCTTACCCTCGGAATAGATGACGATGGCTCCGGCGGCGGCTCCGGTCGACCCGGCATCGACTCTATAGATCTGGTACGGATTACCCCACGGATCGACCACGCCGGACCAAGCTCCACTGGAATAGATCGCCATGGCGATCTTACCGCTGCTGTTCGCTCCGGCGGACTCATTCAAGTAGGGACCGTCCCAGCCATTCTTCTTGTCGGTCTCGTAGAGGCAGTTGAAGGAGGTGAGGTTTCCTTGCTTGTCTCCGGATCCGGCCGCACCGGTCCAGCCGCACGGCCAGAACTGCGTGTCGGCGTAGTACTGGATGAAAGCGGCCTTGATGGCGTTGAGATCCTGTTTGACTCTCGAGCTTCGGCTCTTGTCGATCTGTTTGAAGATCAACGGTGTCATCGCACCGGCGAGTACGGCGATGACGGCCACGGCCACGATGATCTCCGTTAGTGTGTACCCCCGCTCACGTGTGTTCATACTTCAAGCCTCCTCCGGGTTGCCTCGCCCTCGCACCATCCGTAGCGCGAAAAGGCCCGGCGATCACGAGCATATACCCGGGCTCATCGGCCCTAGGTGGTGGGACTTGAGGCCGCGATCCGAGGAGATTTCACCTGGGAGTCAAGTACTCAGCTGTTTAGTCAAGTCCGTTCTCTCCCGCCCGATAAGTCAATCGGTTCGGGAAGTAGCGCCGATGAAAACGATCGCTGCTTTACCGGTAGAGAAGGTGCAGCGAAGGAACGAAAATGGCCATTCTCCGCCTCGGCGAGCGCCTCGTGCGTGCCGGAGTTCTCAGCGAAGAGCAGTTGGAAATCGCACTCGCTCAACAAAAGCGAGATGCGCGTCCCTTAGGGACCATCGTGGTTTCCCTGGGCTTCGGTTCGGCAAAGGAGGTCTGCCGTGTCGTCGCCGAGATGGCCGGCACGGAGTACGTGGCTCTCGAAGAACGCGTTCTCGACGAGTCGCTGGCCGAAGTGGTCGATGAGGGTATGGCGCGCGAGCGGCACCTCGTGCCGATCGAGCGAGACGGCAGTCGACTGACGGTGGCGCTGGTCAATCCACTGGATATCATCACGGTGGACAAGGTCCGCGAAGCGACTCGGCTCGACATTCACGTCGTCGTCTCGACGGATACCGAAATCACCGAAGCACAAGACAAGCTCTACGGAAAGGTCGGGCATCGCAACTTCGATGCGGAGATCGAGGCTGCGCTCGAAGCGGTACAACAAGGAGAAATGGCCGGAAACCGGGAACTGCGCCCGGTGATGAGCTTGGTGGAGAATATCCTCGCCGAGGGAGTGCGTCGTCGCGCGACGGACATTCATATCGAACCCGAAGAGCACTCCGTTCGCATTCGCTATCGAGTCGATGGAACCTTGGTGCAAGGGCCGTCGCTGCCGGTCGAACTCAAGAACTCGGTGGCTGCCCGTTTGAAGATCGTCGCCGATCTCGATATCAGTGAATCCC
>JALUUK010000032.1 GCA_027021395.1 Acidobacteriota bacterium | reverse complement strand
CCGCTGTACTCAGCAGAGAATGCGATCTGTCGGCCATCCGGAGAGAACTTCGGGAATAGTTCCTGCCCTTCATGCGAGGTCAAGCGCAGAGCCTCGCCTCCGGTCGATGGAGCCAGCCAAATATCCCCCGCATAGACAAAGGCGACACGATCCCGATGAATGTCAGGAAAGCGCAAGAGTCGTGCCTCGCCGCTCCATCCTAGTGAGGCACTGAGAATACCCACCAACCAAACCAGTGATGTCCAACGTACCGTTCTCACAAGCACTCCTACGCGGCCGATCGCCCGCCGAGGGGAGAAGTCTGCCACATCATGCCCAGATGAGGCGACCGCGACGTCTGTGCTCGAACGGCGATCCGTAATTTCAATGGGAGATAAGGAGTGCCGAGACGCGATCGATCACCTTGAATCGGAAGATCTTGTCGTACCTTGCTCTGCTCGGCGAGAAGCATCGCAGCCGGATCGATCTCGCCGTTCCGAGCCGAGCCGTTCGCGAAGTCCTTCGCGAATCGACCGGGCTATGCGAGCTGACGCAGCATCGATACGGTGCAGGAGAAGAAACGATCTTTGTGGTGAGCCGACGAGATCTCTTGGTTCTCGAATTCGACCGAAACGATCTTGATACCGCGAGTGTAGTAGACGTCGTAACTCGCACCGAGTACGAGCGAGGGAACCGAAATCCGCTCAATCTCATACTTGGATCCGATCAATTTCTCTTTGATCCGACCCGCAACCATGTTGCCGATCTCCATGATGCCGTCGAAGACCTCTTCGCTAGGTTCCGTGACGTCTTCCATCATCAACCGCGACGCCAAATGCAGCATGCCGCGCTCCGTCAGGTTCAAGGTCACCGTGCCGTTGTTCTTGCCGGCAAGGCCGACGATCACCGCGATCGGCCGCGTCGCCGAGAAAAAGCGCGTCGCCCCCACGGGCGGCGGGTTCACTCCGGTCATTTCGAGACCTTGAATCGTACCCTCGATCACCGCATCCATGAGCACCTGGTCGACTTGGAGTCCGGACATCCTCTCGCCTCTCTCGTGACCCGATGTCGTTCCCGACACGGGTTTTGGGGACCCGACCGAGTCCTTTTTTTGCTCGAGAGTAAACATTGTCGATCCAGCCACCACTGTCAATCCCGAACGAAGCGAAGAGCAGGACCCGACTCGGCACCCGCCTTCGCAACCCTCGCATGCGCTCCATAGGCCTCCAACTCTCACATCCGGAGTCGCACGCGCTCACCTCATGCGGGCGCAGGCGCTCAGCGCCTCGAAGCGAAATGTGGAAATTCTCGGACTCGGCGTACCGACCCCGCCGGCAGGCTCGTTCGCCGGGATGCTTCTCGGCACGATCGAGGAACTACTCGTCGCTCTCGTCTTCGTACTGGCGCACGCGCACGAGGCATTGCGCACCGCGGGGTGCGACGAGCCGCACTTTGAGCCGCTGTGCGCCTGCGGGAATGTCCAGCCTGATCCGCTTCTTGTGGCTTACCATCCATCTCGGATGCTCTGCCTTGCCGGAAGGCCGTGTCTTGTGCTGAAACCAGTCGAGCAATTCGTCCCCGATCTTGACTTCGAGAACGTAGGGTTCCCTTTCCCCGGGAAAATCCAACAAACGCGACTCGAGACGAATTCGCGCAGGACCGACGACATCGATTTCTCCGACCTGGCCGTCTTCGAGAAGCCACCAACTCTGCTGCTGGCCACCGAGAGTGATCCGCTCCGGCTGTAGAACCTCGAACGGAATCGTCTCCCATTCGGAAGACGCCTCCCGTGACGGCGGCGAGAGCATCTGCCCGATACCGAATGCGCCGATGAGAAGAGAAGCGGCAACGGCAACGAGGAGTCGACGACCCCACCGAGACTTCCGGCGTCTGCGAGCCTCGATCGCCGGCCACACTTCCTTTCGCGCAGCGCGAAGGTCCACGGGAAAGTCGATCTCCACCCAAGGAAGTCCCGCCACATCGACGGCTCGAATGCGGCGCACTTTGGCCACCTCCTGAAAAGCGGCCCCCAACCAGTCTTTTTCTCCGCCCGCTTGAATGATGCGATCGGCGTGATCGAACAACAGGTTCGCGGTCTCTGCGCTCAGCTTCAAGATTCCCAGATTCTCTCCCGCGGCCTCCGCGGCGGGCATGGACTTGCTCATCCCGGCGACGCAACCGTCGATGGTCTTGACTTTCATCTGCTCCCGCGCATCGCCGGATTCGGAGTCGATGGCGATGGCATCACCTTCGGCATCGAGCAACTTCTCGAGGATTTCGGGAGAAAACAAGACATCACTGTTGAGAATGATCACAGGCCCATCGATCGCATCGCGAGCGAGCGCAAAGGAATAGAGGCTGTTGGTCGACTCCCATCGCGAGTTGCTCACATATTCGGCGCGAATACCGACGACCTCGCGTATTTCCTCGGCGCAATAGCCTAGCACCATCACCACCGGCCCGATGCCCGCATCGGCAAGCGCCTCGAGCTGGTGCTCGATCAACCTCTTCCGACCCACTTCGAGCAAGCATTTCGGCAACTGCCGGCTCGACGATCCCAATCGACTGCCGCGACCTGCGGCGAGAATCAGTCCTTTGTAGTTCGACATGTTGAATTCCGTTCTCTGTCCCGTTCTCGATGTCTTGCGTTTTCTCACTCCGAATCCCCCTCATCGCGAAAAGGCGCTCCCGAGAGCACTAGGGCTCACTCGACGAAGTCCCCATGGGACTCCGCTTTGCTCTCTTCCAATCCATCCACTCTGCGGGGGTTCCGTCGAACACCACTTTCCCTCGACGTAAACACAACACCCGATCGAAGACCTCCGCGAGGCAGGCCCTCGGCAAGCCGATCACCAAGGTCCGCCCGTCAGCGTGCTCGAGAATGCTCTTCATTCGAAGTCGATCCATCTTGCCGTTTCCCAGGACCGGCCAGTCGAGCTCCCATATCGGCGCGTCGGAGAACAGGATTCCTGCGAGAGTCAGAGCGCGGCACTCCCTGACGGAAAGCGACCGGCTTTCGAGAGTGGTGTCGAGACCGTCGACGAAGCGGGCGATGGTTCTACGCGCCCCAAACAAGTCGAGGATCTCCGCCGCATCTCCCGGAAGCGGCTCGCCGTCCGCTAGGCCAAGGAGCATGCGGGGGGTGATCCCGCCTCTTGCACGCGGTGACTGCTCGAGACGAGCCACCGATCTCCGCACCCGCCACAAGGAATCCGTGACGTCTTCTCCGTTCCAGAGAATCGTTCCTTTCGAAGCGTGAACGCGTCCCCCGAGAAGTCCCAGCAAAGTCGAAACACCCGCACCCGCACCACCGAGAACGAGGGTCTTGCTTCCCGGCCTGAACTCGAGATCGAGCGGACCGAGTCGCATTCCGCGACGATGAGCTTTCGAGGCCTGTACCGCCACGGCTTGCAGCTCTATCAACGGCGCGGTGGAGCTTGCGAATCCCTGTTCGCGCACTTCTTCGGCCGGCGTAATCAGCTCACTGATTCTCGAAACGCAAGCCAAGAGCTTGCCGCTGCGCGCGACCTGCCGGCCGACCCGCACCGCACGCCGATGCACGATCAGGGCATAGGCGATGAAGAGAAAAATATCACCCGGCGCAAGAGCGCCCGAGCGAACCTCGTGAACCCCTATCCACAGTGCAACACTGATGATGGAGGCGACGACGGCATGCGCCATCCACGTTGCCTGCCCCATCAAGCGCGTCGTTCTGACTTCCTTGCGCGCACTCGATGCGTTGATTTCGGCGCTGCGGTCATCGCCCGTCCACTCCTGTTCCATGGGAATCCGCGCTGCGTATTGAGACTCCTTCTTGCGCTGCTTGCGGGCCGTCTGCTCAACTTCACCGACCGTCAGAGCACCGATCAGGATCGCGCTCACGCCTCCGGCGAAGAACAAGAACCCCAAGACCGGTGCGATCACCAAGAACACGATCGTCACTGCGATCAACAACAGCCCGTTCTGGCTCACGTGAATCAAGATGCCCTTGAGATCTGCCTTCAGTCTTGCCACGTCGCCGATGATGCGGGTGATGAGATCCGCTCCATCGGTCGGCAACGTGGCCGGAGTGCTGCCGATACCGGCGACCGCGGCCGCGCGAAAGTCGTGCGCCGTGCAACCGGCGAAACGCGCCATCCAAAGACGCTGAACCATCTCGAAAAAGCCGGTACCGATGGCGATCAACACATACGCCAAACAAAAGAGAATCAAAGGATCGCCGAACCGTGTCGTATCGAAGCCGAGAAAGCGAACGCTCGCCGCATCGCCGGCAAAAACCGTTTCGACGATGCTCCGCAGGGGCCACGGAAGCGCCAATCGAGCGAGAACGACGCCGACCGAGGCCAGCGATCCAAGAGCTAGAGATCGCCAATGAGGACGCCCGTAGTGCATCAAGAGCCGCAAGGACTTCCGTCGAACCGCCCTCTTCTCCGCGCTCGGCTTCGACGTGCGGGCGCCACGCTTCCTAGATGCCTTCGTTGGAATCATGGAACGATCGTCTCGATACCCGGCGGCAGGT
>JALUUK010000031.1 GCA_027021395.1 Acidobacteriota bacterium | reverse complement strand
TCCGCCTCGGCATCGATTTCCCCCGTCCTGCAAGTGCTGATCGCATTCGCTTCGGTCCCTTCTCGTACGTGAACCGCACCGTCTGCTACGCGTAAATGCCGCGTCGTCAAGCGGGAAAGAAAAGCTCGGTCGTGACTGACGACGATCAGCGTACCGGGCCAGTCGGCCAGCGCCTCTTCGAGGGCCTCGCGCAAGGGAAGGTCGAGGTGATTCGTCGGCTCATCGAGCAGCAGCACCGCCGCGGGAACCAAGAGCAAGCGTGCAAGCGCTAGGCGTGCGCGCTCGCCACCGGAGAGCGTCGCCACCGTCCGGCCGAAATGCTCCTCGTCGAGCCCCATCGCCCCCAACGCTCGACGAACGTCTTGCGGAACCGAACCGGGAGAGGCTTCTTCCGCCGCTTCGCGCACCTCTTTTTCCGGATCGAAGCGCTCGAGATGATGCTGAGCGAATGTGCCGATGGTCGTACCGTGACCCACGATTCGCCGCCCCTCGGTGGCGACGATCTCGCCCGACAGGATTTTCAGAAGTGTGCTCTTGCCCGCACCGTTCGGGCCGTGAATGGCGATGCGTTCGCCCATGCGGATCACGACATCGACACCGGAAAAGACGCGTTTGTCACCGTAGCCGTGCCCTACACCTTCGAGAGTGATCTGCACGTCGGGAGAGCGCGGCGGATCCGGCCACCGGAACGTCGTGCGAACCTGCTCGTCGGCATCGAGAGACTCCCGTTCCGAGCGGATCTTTTCCATCGCCTTGATCCGCGATTGCGCCTGCCGAGCCTTCGATGCTTTGTAGCGAAAACGCTCCACGAAACGCGCAAGATGGGCTTCCTGCTTGGCCAGTTTCTCATCCCGCCGAGAAGCATCCAAGCGCTCGGCCTCCCGCGCCGCATACCATTTCGCATAGCCCCCTGTCGTCAAACGCAGGCGGTGCCTCACGAGATCGGCGATCTTGCCCACGACACGATCGAGAAATACGCGGTCGTGGCTGACGACGACAAGCGCTGCCGGTGATGCCGCAAGATGCGTCTCGAGCCAAGTCAAAGCCTCCAGATCGAGATGATTCGTCGGCTCGTCCAATAAGAGAAGATCGGCTCCCGACAGCAGCATGCGCGCCATCAACGCACGCATCCTCCACCCTCCCGAAAAGGTGGAGATAGGGAAATCCTGCTCTTCGCGAGCAAATCCCAGGCCTCCCAAGATACTCCTCGCACGACCCGTCAGGTCGTCCCCCCCCGCCCACTCGAAAAGCGCTCTCTGCTCTCCGTAGAGGCCGGTCAGGCGAAGCAACTCTTCCTCCTCCCCCGCAGCATCGGCCTCGACCATCGCATCCTCCAAGGCCCGCATGGCCATCTCGATCTGTCGAACTCGATCCGCCCCCGCCAGCACGGCGTCGATCAACGGACGGTCGCTCGATGTCTCGCTTTCGACTTCTTGCGGGAGGTAGGCGATGCGCAGATCTTTCCGCTTTCGCACGCGCCCGCCGTCCGGCTCGTCGCGGCCGGCCATGATACGCAGGAGCGTGGTCTTGCCTGATCCGTTGGGCCCGACGAGACCGATCCGTTCTCCTGGATGGATCGTCCACTTCAGCCCGCTGAACAGCGCCCGCCCGCGGACCTCGCGGGTGATTTCCTCGAGGAAGAGCATCGCGATAGAATGCCTCGCAACCGGGGCAAGTGCGAGCTTCGCGCCATGCCGGCGCCGAAGAGGCTGGAGTCTTCGCCCGACTTCCTCGATGCCGTCACGACGAGCGAGACTGCCGCGCCGGCGCCGTTAGAATCCGATCTCCTCTCGCAGGAGTCGAGCACGGCGGCGGCTGAGCGGAACGGATGTTCCGTCGCCGTCGTTGAGTTCCAACAAGTAGTTCCCCGACTCGAGCGGCTGCACGGAAGCGATGTGCGCAAGATTGACCAACGCGGAGCGATGCGTCCGGCGAAAACCGTGAGCCTCGAGCGATTCTTCCATCACTTGCAGAGTCTTTGGAACGAGATACGACTGGCCGTCCTTCCAAGCGAAAACCAAGGTATGGTCGGCGGTCAGATGCGATACGCTTTCCGGGTCGAGCAGAACGATGCGTCCACGTCGTCTGCTCACGATTCTCGGCGGCACGCCTTCTCTCTTGGTGACGGTGCGGACCAACCCTTCCGACAGCTTGCCTTTCTCCAACCTGCGAATGACCTTGACGAGTGCCGCGTCCAAGCGTTCCGGCGTCACCGGCTTGACCAAGTAGTCGACGGCGTCCTGCTCGAAGGCGCGAACCGCGTGTTCGTCGTAAGCCGTCACGAAGACGACGGCCGGAATCTCATCGAGACGGCACAGAACATCGAAGCCGTCGCCACCCGGTATCTTGATATCGAGAAAGATGACGTCGGGACGCAACTCCCGGGTCCGTATCACTGCATCTCGCACGGTGCCTGCTTCGCCGACGACCTCCGCGCGTCCGGTCTCTTCAACCAGCCTGACCAACCGTCGGCGGGCGGGGGGTTCGTCTTCTACGATCATCGCTTTGAGAACCATCGATCCCTTCTCCTTCACCCGGCAAGATCTCTCGGATCTTCCCGCATCTCGCTTCCCGAACGTCGATTCTCGCTCATTCCTCGCTTTCATCCGGCGAATTCGTATCCCCCCACGAAGAGCGCCTGCCCGCCGGCGGGAGAACGAGCCGGACGAGCGTGCCGGAACCGCCGGGTGCCGTCCCTATCTCCAGCCGTCCCCGAGTCGCCGCCCACAAGCGAGCCGAAACGTTCTCGAGTGCGTGGCCTACGGGAAACTCTCCGGCGGCAGTTCCCGGCCCCGGTCCGTGATCCCGCACCGAAAGAACCGCGCAGCCGTCGTCATCGATACCCGCGGAAACCAGAATCTCCCCTTCTCCGGTTTCCGGATCACGCCCGTGCAAGATCGCATTTTCCACCAGCGGCTGAAGAACCAAGGGCGGGACGGGAAGAGAAGCCACAGCCTCGTCGATCTCGACCTGGATCTTGACTCCATCGCCGAAACGCGCGCGCTCGATCTCCAAATAGTCGCCGGCAAAAGTAATTTCTTCTTCGATGGCCACCGACTCCTCCGCTCCACGCCGGAACGCGTAGCGGAAAAGATCGGCAAAACGCTCTAGGAGCTTCTCTGCTCGCCGAGGATCCTCCGGCACCAAAGCCGCCACCGTATTGAGAGCATTGAAAAAAAAATGCGGATTGATCCTCGCCTGCAATGCCAAGAGTTCCGCGCGTGTCGCGCGCTCGCGCTCCTGGATCTGCGCAACACGCTCGGCCGCGAGTTCCTCCTGCGTTCCGGCCAATCGCCGCATCAAGCCTTCGTAGGTCAACACGAGCAATCCGACGACGAGAGAAAACAGCCCATTGATCGAAGCGACGAGCAGGACCGCACGAGACATATGGAAGGAAAACGCCGGCTCCACGAAAAAGCCGAGCACCGTGGCCAGCAGAGCGCCGCCGGCGAGAGTGAGCACCTGCAGGGTCGTTCGCACCACAAACGGCAGGCCCATCAAGCGCGGAAGAACCTCTCGCCCGGAGATCGCAGCCAAGCCACCGGCGACAAAACCGGTGACCGCTCCGACCTTGACGAGCGAAGCCACCGTAGCCGCTTCCTCGAGGACTCCGGCTAGAACACCGACGAGCGCTCCGATACCCGCACCGAGGCCGGCCGCGAGCGCTACCTCGGCGACGACCTGCGCGAGCACCGGACGGCGGGCTCGCGTCCGAAGCAGCGCATGCCGTACGGTCGGACCTTCGACGCGCTCGAGCTTTGCGCTCAATGTCCCGTCCCTGCCAAGGACGATCTCGTCTCTGTTTTCAAGCGCCCTTTCACTTCGGCATCCTCCTTCACCGGCAGCTTGCAGCAGGCGAAAGGCCTCCGAGCCTCTAGCGGCATCTTCATCGATCGGATCGAGATTTCATGCGCGGCCGAATATTCTCGCTCCTCCTTGCGCTGCTTTTCATACGCTCGAACCTCCCACTCGAGCATTACTAATGCCGCATCTTTCGAACCGTTGACGGAGTATTCCACTTCAACGGCCCCTTGGCAGCCCCAACGGTCCCGGGAGGCTCGTCGGCGGTCGGACACCTCCCTCTTTGCCCGCGGTTGCGGACGGTGCCACACTCCTCGCTCCCACAAGATCCGCCGCATGCGACATTGCGCCGGGAGGCTCTCCGCCGTAACGGTTAGGTCGTGCATCGGGAGAAAACGGGAGATGGGCTCGAGCGATAGGCGATTTCGGCTTCGCGGTGCAGGCTGGGCGCTGCCTGAGCGGCGGCTCGGCAACGACGAACTCGGCCGCGATCTCGGCGTGGATCCCGAGTCGATCACCGCGCGAACGGGCATTCTCGAACGGAGAATCGCCGCTGATACCGACACGGCTTCGAGCTTGGGGCTAGAAGCGGCGCAGGACGCGTTGAGGCGATCCGGCGTCGATCCGGCCGAAATCGACCTCGTCCTGCTTTCGACCTATACGCCCGATTGCTTGCTCTGTCCGACCAGCCCGGTCATCGCCGAGAAGCTC
>JALUUK010000030.1 GCA_027021395.1 Acidobacteriota bacterium | reverse complement strand
CGGATGGCTGCTCCTACGGGCGGTGAAGGGACACTTCGGCCCGGGCTATGCCACGCCGGTCGATGCCGTTGGCCTTTATTGGCATTTGGTCGACCTGATTTGGATCTTCCTGTTCCCGTTGTTGTATTTGATCGCTTAGGTTCGTCGCGAAGCACGATCGCCCGTCTGCAGGAGGGCGGCTTCGGCGCAGGGTGTGAGACGGAAGTGCAAGGAGTAGATGAGATGAGTGACAGCCGCGAATCTTCGGAAAACGCCGCCCACGGGCACGTATCATCGGTGGGCCAACTTCTCGGCATTTGGGCGGCGCTCATGGTGCTGACGGTCGTTACCGTGGCCGTGGCCCAGCTTCATTTCGGCGTCTTCAATCTCCTCGTTGCGATGGCGATCGCAGTGGTCAAAGGGTCGCTCGTGGTGCTCTACTTCATGCACATGAAATACGAGACGCCGTTCAACGCCATTGCATTCGTGTCGTCGCTACTGTTCTTGGCGCTGTTCATCGCCGTTACGCTGCTCGATGCGAGGGAGTACGAGCCGAATGTTATTCCGGGTTACGCGCCGGTCATCGCCCAAGCGAAGGGCGCCCCGGCGGTTTCTCCACAGACGGCGACAGTGGAGCATGGCGCGTCCACGGCAGCGGGCGAAATCGACGGTGTGGTTCGCGGAACGCTGGTCGACGGTATCGTCAAGGTGGAGGTGACGGCGAACGATCTGATGCAATTCTCCGCAACGACGATTGAAGTTCCGGCGGGAGCGACGGTCGAACTCACGCTGAAGCACATCGGTTCGCAGTCGAAAGAAGTGATGGGGCACAACTTGGTCATTCTCGTGGAAGGCGAGGATTTCATGGCATACGGCACCGCAGCCGTAGCAGCGAAGGAATTCGACTACATTCCGCCGGATCTAAACGACCAGGTTCTTGCGCATACCAAGCTGCTTGGAGGGGGGGAGTCCGATACGATCACCTTTACCGCTCCGGGACCGGGAACGAGCGACTTCCTCTGCTCGTTCCCTGGACACTTTGCCGTGATGAAGGGGAAGTTCGTCACGAAATAGGCGAGCTGTCGGCGGTTAGTCGTCGTTCGTCGCCGGCAATCGAGCTTGCGTAGCGTACCAGGCAAAGAGATAAGCGTGCATGAGCGGTGGCGCGGGTGCGGCCGACTCCGGAGTACTCACGTAGACGGTGAGCGGATCGCGTTGAGTTTCGAAGCGGAGATAGCCCGCTTCGCTCCTGAATTCATAGACACCGTTCTCGTCGCTCTTGTCGGCGATTTCCGGCAATGGCCAGTTCCACCAGGAGTCACCGAGGAGAACCGCCACGGTAGGGGTCTTCTTGGCCAAGCCGCCGCCTAGGAGAAGCGGATCGACCGGATAATGCAGATCGTCATTGTCGCGGTACATCGCGTAGGGTTTCTTCTTGTATTTCGTCAGCATATCGCGTTCGCGCAGCGGTTCGATCACGTCGGTTTCGGGGTGTGCGGCTTTCCATGTGGACCACTGCACCATCTGTAGAGGAAGGATCGTCAATCGCGCTTTCTCTGCCGCCGCCGGTCCCGCGACAGCCCGGCGCTGCAGGGGACTCCAGAGGCTCGGTGGGGGGCCGTCGGGGCTTTCTCGCCGATCGAAGACGAGCGACGTCGAGTTGTAGAGGAGACCGCTGTATGCGAAGAAGACTTCCTCTCCACGGATTCGCCGATCGAAGGCCACAGCCGCATCGGCGACCGGAGAGTAGACGAGGGTGAACGGGACTCCCGCGAGCGTGTCGTTGACGACCTCGTGCCAATTGAGCACGCTCAGCGGATAAGCACGGCTCTTGCCGCCGATGGACACACCGATGACGCGTTCGGAGGAGACCAAGAACTTCCCCCGGAAGAACTCGTTCTTGGTTTCGGCGACCTCGATGGCGATGGATCGCGGCATGTCGAGTGCCTCGATGTCCCCTCGACGTGCTCCGGAGGGCGATATGAGAGTACGATCGACGAGCAGGGGGTCGAGCACGAAGCCGTAGCTTTCGAGCGTCACGCCGTCGCCTTGTGTCTGTTTTTCCCGCATCACGAGGCTCAGCATCCGCCACGAGGCCGTGACGAAGAGCAAAACCAATGAGACGGCCAGAATCCTGCCCCAAGTGATGCGCCGCCCGGACATCAGGGGAAGGAGATCGGTCTGGATGTGCTGCTCCGAGCTTCGCTCGCCAGTGTGGGATGTCGGTCACCCGCGCGGGCGCTTTGTTGGTCGAGCAACATGGCGAGCAGCAAGAGCGGGAGGTAGATCAAAGATACGCGAAAAACACGTCGCGCGTTGATCTCCGAGCGATGGCGGAAGAGCATCACGGAATGGAAGGAAAACCACAGACCCAATAGAACGGCGACGCCTGCGTAGATCCATCCGGAGAGCCCGGCCAAGGTCGTCATCAGAGAGATGGGAATCAGCGCCAGCGAATAGAGAACGACGGCAATGGTCGTAATGCGGCCGTCGGTATCGACCACCGGAAGCATGCGGAAGCCTCCGCGAGCGTAATCCCGGCGATATAGCCAGGCCAAAGCGAGAAAATGAGGGATCTGCCAGACGAAGAGGATCCCGCCAAGAATGAAGGCCCCCGGCTCGAGAGTGCCCGTAGCTCCGACCCAGCCGATCATGGGTGGCAGCGCCCCAACGACTGCGCCGACGAGCGTATTCGCGGTGCTGTAGGGCTTGAGCGGTGTGTACAAGAAGATGTAGAGCAGGCCGGAGAGGAGCGCGAGCTGCGTAGCCAACACGTTGACGCTCATGTAGAGCAGCAAAGGCCCCGAGATCGTCAAGAGCAGGGAAAAGGTCGCCGCATGCAAGGTGCCCATGGAGCGACTAGGAAGCGGTCTCTTGCATGTGCGCTGCATCATCGCGTCGCGCTTGACTTCCATCCACTGGTTCAAACCGCAAACCCCGGTCGCGATGAGCGCGGTGCCGAGCGACGTCAGAAAGAGACCGGTCCAGTCGATGGGCTTGCGGCCGGCCATGATGAAACCCACCGCGCAGGTGACGACCACCAGCGAAGAGAGCCGGGCCTTGGTGAGTTCGACATAGAGGCCCACGATTCCCCGCGGCGCCACCGGGGCCGCGGAACCTTGATGGTCGGGTGCTTGCCCGGCGGTTTCGCTTCGAGGATGTGTCATCGCGCACCCATGGTATCTGCAGCCCGGCTCGCGGTCACATGTGCCGCGGGAGAAGGCAGGCTGTAATATCTGCGGCCGGTGAGGGTCCCATGACGGCAACTGCACCTTCCTCTACGAGTCATTCGGAACGATCCGCCATTCTCGCTCTCGGTTTCGGCACCACGGTGGCGATGTGGGCCGTCGGTTACGTCTGCCGCCTGCCCGGTATCGTCGCGCCGGCACCGCTGCTGCTCTTCTTGCTACTCGGGTGCCACTTCTTCGCCGGATTCGCTGCGGGGCGATGGACTCGCTCCGGTTGGAAAATCGGCTTTGCGGCGGGTCTGTTGACGTCGGTGGTCAATTTGCTGGTTCTCGGTAGCTTGCTGACTTCCGATCAGCCGAATCTCGTGGTGCCGTCCGCACTGTGGTGGATTCCCGGTTCCATGCTCGTCGCCGTTTTGATCACGACCCTCGGCGCCATCGCCGGCGGATGGTCGGAAAATCGGGAAGGCCGAGTTCGCAATTGGAGCGGGGGCTTTGCCGTCGTGACCTCGGCAGCCACCTTGTTGCTGCTCGGCGTCGGCGGTCTCGTGACGACGGCCGAGGCGGGGCTCGCCGTGGTGGATTGGCCTAACTCCTTTGGCTATAACATGTTCCTCTATCCCCTTTCACGCATGACCGGCGGCATTTACTACGAGCATGCGCACCGCCTCTTCGGTGCCTTGGTGGGACTGACGACCCTCGTTTTGGCCGTGCATCTACAGGTCGTGGAGTCGAGGCCTTGGGTGAAGCGGCTGGCTTGGTCGGTGCTCGCGCTGGTCGTCGGGCAGGGCATCATGGGCGGGCTGCGCGTGACCGAGTTGAACATCTACCTCGCCGTCGCTCACGGGGTCTTGGGGCAGATCATCTTCGCCATGCTCGCGGCATTGGCACTGGTTACGTCAACGCCATGGCGATCGGCGCGCGCGATCGGCGCGTCACGAGCACCATTCGAAAGGCGCCTCGGAGTCGTCTTGCTGTTTTCGATCGTTCTACAGATTCTTCTCGGTGCGCTCTATCGCCATCTCGGCATGGGGCTGATGATCCACATATCCTGCGCGATGATCGTTCTTCTGATCGCTGCGGCCGTCGGCTTTCGAGCATGGGCGCTCTACCGCGATCAAGAAGGTCTCAAGCGGCTCGGACTTTTGGTTCTCGGTACGGCAAGCGTTCAGGTGCTTTTGGGCTTTTTCGCCCTTGCCGTCGTGGGGGTCGGCGGCGTACCACAGATCATCACCACCTCGGAGATGATCTTCGCGACTCTCCATCAAGCCTTTGCCGCCGTCTTCCTTGCGGTCTCCTTGCTCTTGGTGTTGTGGACATCCCTCGTATTGGGCGCACCCCGCGCAGCA